>JAUSEP010000057.1 GCA_030650195.1 Candidatus Berkelbacteria bacterium
CAGCTTTGCTAGCCGTATTGATCGCATTCAGCATGTTGTCACCGCCTGTGCCAGAACTGGTCGAAAACTAGCTCTGTCTGGACGCTCGATGGAGAAAAATACCAACATTGCCATGGAGCTTGGTTACCTAAAAGTACCGCAAGGTGTTCTGACCGATTTACGCACAGTTGGTAATATTCCTGACCATAAGTTGGTCGTGATGTGCACTGGTTCGCAAGGTGAGGAGTTCTCGGCTTTGGTACGCATGGCCACTGGTGAACACCGTCATGTCAACATCAAAAAAGGAGATACCGTCGTGCTCTCGTCTTCGACAGTTCCGGGCAACGAAAAAGCCGTTAGCGATACTATTAATAACCTTTATCGTCTCGGTGCCGAGGTCGTTACGAACGCTGAACTTGACGTCCACTCTTCCGGTCACGCAAATCGTGAAGAGATGAAGCTAATGATCTCACTTCTACAGCCAAAATATCTCGTTCCGATCCACGGTGACTACCGTAATCTCGTAGAGCACTGCAAACTGGCCCGTGGCCTAGGAATGAAAGAAGAGAATTGTCTGGTTGTTGAAAACGGTCAGATTGTTGAATTCGATGCTAACGGTGGTCGTATTAGTAAAGAACGAGCACCGGTTGGTTATGTCTTAATCGACGGTCTTGGAGTAGGTGACGTTGGTGAAGTTGTCTTGCGTGATCGTCAGACCATGGCGGCTGACGGCATCTTCTTGATAATTATGACCGTGGATGGCCAGAAAGGCACTCTTCTAACAAGTCCCGACATCATCTCTCGAGGGTTCGTATACATGAAAGAGTCCGAAGACTTGATTGCCAATACCCGAACTCAAATCAAGAAGCTTCATGAGGTTCACACCGGTCGTGGCACAATCAATTGGGAATTCTTCAAAAAAGCGATGAGAGACGACATTGGAGAGTTTCTCTTTGAAAAAACCCAACGTCGTCCTATGGTGATCCCTGTTGTGATACAAGTATAAGATCTGGAAAAGATCTGAAAATCAGACTCTGGTAGCCTTATACCTTTAAAGGTATACGGGTAATGAGAGTACTCAACACCGGAGGACTGTCCTTCAGTGTTAAGTTGTGAGTAATGGGAAAAGCCCCGGGCGCGATGAACGCACTCGGGGGGTAGCTGTCGGTCAGAGAGTGCCGTTCTGGCGGGCTTTGAGGTAGGCGGCGTAGCCGCCTTTCCGTACCACTCGCCGTAACTCGTTCTCTCGCTTCTCGTTATCCGTGGCTGAGCCGCTACGAATGGCTTTACCACGCCAAAGGTACGAAAAGATTCTTCTCAAGTTCTCACCTCTCAAGTTCAATAGTATTGTAGCACAGGTTTGCACACATCTTTTAGAGAAGCCCCGGGCGCGATAAACGCGCCCGGGGCGTTTGGTGGCGGGAGGGGCTGTGCCCCTTTACTCGCCCAGGTGCTGGTCGACGGCTAGAGGCGGTTCTTCTGTGGCCGGTTCGGGCTTGAGTGCGTAGTCGACAGTAGCGTCGACACAGACCCAGAACGTACCGTCATCCCGTTTCTCGATGTAGTTCGGGACGGCATCGGCAACTAAAACGACTCCAAATTCCAGGTCGGCTGTATCTGGTAAGCCACCAGGGTTATCCGGGTTTGCGTTACCGAGGTCGATTGGCTTACCCTCGAAAATCGGCCGTCGACCAACTTGCCAAACTCCGACAGCAACCGGTGAAACTGGTTCCTCCGCCCCATCGGATCGAAAGGTATCCTCAATCCATTTCAGGGCAGTTTCCCTGTCGGGAAAGGAAACGATGAATAGAACGTTCTTGGCGCGCCAGTCGCGCGTTCGTGCTACTTCGCTCATTTAGAGCCTCCTATTTGTCTTAATTCTTCCTCTCTCGCTGTTCTACCCAACGAAATTAGATAATATAAAGTATATCTTCTCGCCATCTTACGGTCAACCAGCCCTGGCAAAAAGTTACCAGGTTGCTAGAGTATAAGCATGGGGATTTTTAACCGAAAGCGGCATTACAGCACTCGCCGACGCAAACGAGTACCAACCCTTAAAGATAATTTAGTTTGGGCGGTTGAGCCAGATACCGCTCGAGAGATTGTAGCAATTTTGTTGATATTGTTTGGTTTGCTATTTGGACTTGGCCTCTTTCAATTAGCTGGTGCCTTGGGTGAAACTTTCTTGGGGCTGTCTGATCGGTTATTTGGTATTCTTAAATACATTTCTCCGTTTGTCTTAATATATATAGGTATCCGTTTGATGATGATGAAGTCTGATGTTCTGCGAGCAACCAGTATTATTGGAGTTATCTTATTGTTTTTACTGGTCCCAGCGATTTTCGGATCTAGCGGTGGTTCGGTTGGTGAGGGCGTAGTTGGAGTCTACCGTTCGGTTCTGGGAAACGTAGGAGGCTTCATAGCTTTGATCGTTTCGATCCTGGTCTCGTTCATGTTGGCGTTCAGTGTCTCTTTCCGAGCAATCTGGGAGAAGCTTAATTTAAGTGGCGCTAAACAGATCGGTGTTAAGATCAACCAATCACGAGTACCAGTAAAGTCTATGCAGCCCGATCATGGTATGCCCGGCGTGCCGCTAGTGGCCGCAAATGGAGACTGGCAGTTCCCATCTTTAGAATTGCTTGACTACTCTGCTGCAACAAAAGCCGAAAGCGGAGATATCGGTAAGAATGTCGAAATAATCAAAAAAACTCTTAAGGACTTTGGGGTTGAGGTAGCAATGAGT
>JAUSEP010000059.1 GCA_030650195.1 Candidatus Berkelbacteria bacterium
GGCACCCATAATCATAAAGATTATTACGCCAAAGACTGCTAGAACCTCACCGATTGTACCGATACTGGACCCAGAACTAACATCTTGAGCATCATCGGCACTTGGCGCAGAAGGATTCTCTGCTTCCTTCTGGCGTTGAGCTACCTTACTGTAGATATCATTTATGCCAACAGTTTTTGACTCTGGTTTGTTTGATGCTGGGGCTGGAGTTTGGAGCGGAGCAGGGGTGGGTTCAGCTGGTTTCTCCGCCACTGGAGTAACAGGTGTTGGAGCAACTTGCTCTTGAGCAGGTGCCTCGACTGGAACTTCGGCTTTCGGAGATTCTGTAACAGGTTTTACGTTTCCAGTAAGACGATCAATCTTTGCTTCTAGGGCTTGGATCTCGCCGCTTAAACTCTCCACTTCATCGGCCAGTCCAGTTCCATCTGCTTGAGTCGGGGATACTTCAGATTCCGTAACTAAAATTGGTGTCTCTGGAGCGGCGACAGTTGGAGAACCGGGATCGCCCGATGAGGATGGTGCAGTTGGTGCAGAAACGTTAATCGGCAAATTCCCGTCTTTAACGGTGGTGGTTTCTAACACATTAGGCTCTGGAGCCACTGCGGGAGCTTCAACCGGTTTTGTGTCCTCAACTGTTGGCTGATCAGCCATCTAACTTCCCTCCTTTATATACTCGGGGCAACGCCGTACCCATTCGAGTGATAATTTCATGATGACGAAGATGGGACCACAATGCAAGTTCACTCGCAGTAATCGTTGTCGCTTGCCCTGAATCATCTTTTTGGCTGCCAAGTAACACCACTTCATCACCACGCCGGACGGGAAGATCGGTAACGTCAACTGTTATTAGGTTCATGCAGATTCTACCTAATACCTTAACTCGTTTGCCCTTCACCAATACTTCCGCCCGACCAGTTAGAGCCTGAGTATAACCTTCGGCGTAACCAATAGCTACTACAGCGATTGTTGTTGGTTTCTCCGCAACGAACAAATGTCCGTAGCTTACCCCTTCACCAACTGCAATTTCTTTGATTTGCATCACTACAGATTTACAGCTCAGAGTTGGCTTAGTCCCAGACAAAGCTTCGTCTACCCCGTAAAGTGCAAGCCCTACTCTAACGGCATCAAAACGCCCTTCAGGAAAGTTTTCTAATGATCCTGAACTTACAAAATGGATAGGTAATAATGGGGTGCGGCCTTGGGTTTTTACTAATAGCTGTTGCAAACGACGCAGTTGCTCCAAGTTAGACTCCCTGTCGGTTGCTTCTGTTAGGTGAGAGAAAACCGCCTCAACCGAAACATGCGGAAATCTATGTTGTCCTGTTAGAACGTCTGCTGCTTCGTCAATCTCAATCCCCAGTCTGTTCAAACCCGTTTCTACCTTCATTTGAACACGAGCTAATTTCCCAATTCTTGAGGCAGTTCGTTCGTAAAGAGCGATTAACTCCCGGTCATATAAACTTAAGATAAAGTCTTCATCGATCGCCTCGGCAATCTCTTTCTGGTCTAGATACCCCATTATTAGAACTGGTCTTGCTGACTGATGTCGAACTCGTCTTGCCTCATCGAGAGAGATTACTGCAAATGAATCTACCCCAAGCAAGTCAAGTTCTTTGGCGATCCGATCAAGTCCGTGTCCATAAGCATCAGCTTTGACAACTGCCATGAGGTCCACTCCCGCTCCGATCTTGTTACGAATTAACTGATAATTCTCTCCCAGAACATCCAAATCAACCTCCAGCCAAGCACGCATTAAGTAGTAGCTCCTCGAGAAAGACCGAAGGTACTGTAAGTATGCCACGGTTTGTTTAGCCACTCAGTTACGAGTCGTAAGTATATCTCTTCGACCTGGAAGCTTACAGTTTCCGGTACGCTAACTCGTTTTATGATGAAATAGTCTTTGTCTGCCAAAAGATGGAGCATTTTTATTGAATTCGGCTCTAGGTTAAGTGAGTTAATTGCTTCACCACAAGATAAACAACTTAACTTATGTTCATCAATTCGCCAATAGCCATTTCCCTCAATTTTTTTACTGCAGACACCACAATCAAATTTCGAA
>JAUSEP010000062.1 GCA_030650195.1 Candidatus Berkelbacteria bacterium
ATTCGGTCGTGGTTGTAGTAGTGGATGTACTCCTTTAGCTCCGCTTTAAATGATTGAACATCGTCAAACTTCTTTTGGTAGAAGAACTCGGTTTTCATAATCCCAAACCAGTTTTCCATGACGGCGTTATCCAGACAGTTGCCTTTTCTAGACATGCTTTGGGTAATGCCTTGTGCCTTTAAGGCTTGTTGGTAAAACCCCATTTGATATTGCCAACCCTGGTCAGAGTGCAGCATCGGCTTCTCGGTCTGAGTGAGTTGCTTAAAGGCTTTAGTTAGCATGGCACTCACCATGCCGATCTGCGGACGATCGGCAATCTCATAAGAGATGATCTCTTGGTTATATAGATCTAATATTGGCGAGAGGTAAACCTTCTCGCCTTTGATGTTGAACTCAGTCACATCGGTGACCCACTTTTGATTGGGTACTTTAGCTGCAAAGTTGCGCTCTAGTAGGTTTGGGGCTGCCTTACCAGCAGACCCTTTGTAAGACTGGTAACGTTTAGGGCGCACGGTTGATTTAAGGCCGAGGTGCCCCATCAGTTTTTGTACAGTCTTAGGATTGAGGTAGTACTGTTGATTGCTAAGCTCTAAATGGACTCGTCGATAGCCGTAGCGCCCCTGGTGGCGATGGTAGATCACTTGGATCTGGGTCTTTGTTGCAAGATGGGGGTCGGCCTGCTGGCACAGTCCCGCATGGTAGTAATAAACACTCCGAGCCATCTTGGCAGCAGCCAAGATGATCTGTAGAGGGTATTGCCGCCTTAACTCAGTGATGACTTGGACTTGTTCTTGCTTGCCAAGTGCTTTTGCTGGGCTAAGGCTTCGAGCTTTTTTAGATAATCGATCTCCACTCGGCGGTACTCAAGCTCTTGCATGAGCTCTTGTGGAGTCATCTGGCTTACTGGCTTATTGGTGGGGGTAAAGGCTTTGTGCGGGGTTTTGACATTGGCGGCCGTCCCTTGGGCTTAGGTTCTAGGGCTGTAATACCACCTTCATTGTAGAGGCGTTGCCAAAGACTAATCGTGCTGGGGGCTGGCACATTAAAGCGGGCTGCGGCTTGATTGATGGAGAGTTGGTCTTGTTGCATAGACTGGAGCACAGACACCTTAAAGGTGTCGGAGTAATGTGTGTAAGTCTTGGTTAAGCTCTTTTGACCATGAGCTTTATAGGCATGAACCCATTTTTGAATATAGGTGTGTTTAACGCCGTAGCGATCTCCGACCGCTTTAAAACCACCCTTACCGGAGAGGTAATACTTAATAACTTCTAGTTTGAACTCTTTGCTGTATTTGGACATGAGACTGACCCTTTTTAGTTGGATTTGGTGTCCAACTTTTGTGGGTCAGTTCATTGAGCCCCTT
>JAUSEP010000069.1 GCA_030650195.1 Candidatus Berkelbacteria bacterium
TTTCTGGGGCCTGTGGCCGCTCCGCGTACAGGCCCAAACTTTAATAATATGCAATAAGGTAGTTTGGGCCTGTAGCTCAGTTGGTAGAGCGCGTGGTTCGCAATCACGAGGTCAGGGGTCCGACTCCCCTCAGGTCCACCACATCGTATTTCGCCACCTATTGAACGCCTTGCCCCCTTCCCTCCTTGTTAATTTAAGAAAAGACTAGCAAATCTGCTCTGGAATTGCAAATTTTATCACCTTGCTGAAGAAGAAAGTAAAATGATATGATTGAAATATGAAATATAAAGAATATTTCTACATAGAAGATCATCTATTGTCACCTCATTAAGGAGTTTTTATGCCAGGAGAACGAACCGGTTCGCACGAAAATAATGGATCTGAAAACTATGAGCCAAATTCAGAGCAGAATGAGGAAGAACCTTTAAGAGAGTTACAAGATCTTATCGCTGAAAATGGCATCTGTTTTAATATGAATCTCTCAAAGTTAAACGATTCCGAAGAAATGTTTGCTGAGGCGTTGCCGAAGGTTGTCTCGGAAATGGAAGGTGGAAATACGGCTCCGGAAGAAGCTTGGGAAATAATAGAAAACTACGATGGTGCTTTCGGAGCTATTCATGGGAATAAGTTCATGGCTTGGTCTGGTGGAAATAAATTTGGTCTTGTTTTTACTCGGAATCACCAAAGGTATGTACCATTGGATGGCCAGCTTCTGGAACGATGGCAGTCACTTCGTTCTAGTCTCAGTGGTGAACACCAAAGAGCTATTGATAAAATTTCAGAGAAACATATTGCATGGGGAAAATTATTAGAAGCTCACAACAGACTAGCTAGGAAAGTTATAACCGTCAATCCCTCAGTTGAGCAAGAGTATCAGGATGTGTTGTCGGTTGGAGATTTGACGTCTCAGATTAGATCGTTCTGGAAGTCCGTCAGGAGACGAGAACCTGTTTCGACCGATGATATAAATCATCTCATGATTGCGGTTGAACAACAGATGCCCGATTTTTATCGATGGTATCGCAGATTTACTAGGAGAGAAGGAAAGAATATCCAAGATCCCAATTCATTTGTTGATTATTTCATGGAAGAAGACATAAATCCTGAAATAGAAGAATATATGAGGCAAATATCAACTGGAGCGGTCGAGAGTTTTCGCCGCACTTTCAAAGCCAATATTTCACCGGAAGAAACCCAGGGGTGGGGAAGCGGTTTTTTACAAGTTTGCGATGAAATTAAGCCAGTATTTTCTGAATCAACATAAAATTACTCAAATTTTAGTGAATGACTAATGCACAATCGACTTTTAATCTCGCTGTGCGTTCGTAAAAGTCGATTGTGCTGCGGCGCATACTGCGCCTAAAAAGAAAGAGCCCCCTCCCACCACTGGCTTCCCACCAACAAACGGCCAGACGGGAGCTGGTACAGCCAACGGGGCTGCCACTTCCTGTTCGGTCAGGCCAGAGAATGAGATTAAAGAAGAAAATCGCCCGAAATGGTGAGACATAAAATCGCCCAGCGGTGGCGCAAGGCCGCACAATGAGCCCCTACCCATCAATTTGTTCGAAAATGGTTCGAGCATCAGCGAGAACACACCACCATGTGAAATGACTAAATGTCATTTCACACACGGGTTGTACTTAGATCAAGTTTGTTATTAAGCCTAGAATTAACACTCTCCAAAACCAAACAGCAGCTATGCTGCCTGCCTGCCGGCAGGCAGGCGTCAATATGATGGCCTAATGAATTCTAGCAACCGTGGGTGGTTGATGACGCCTCAAGACATTATCCAAACCCTGCCCATCACCTGCAAACAGCAGCTTCGCTGCCTGCCGGTTTACTCGCCGTGGTAGGCAGGCGTTAGTACAGAACATTATCATAACCCTGTAATATTAAAAAATGACCCGCGTGGCGGGTCAAGTTCGCAGAAGAAGAGCAAGCGGTCCGACAATCAAGATAAACTGAATGCTGAGCTTAACCCAGGTTGGGGTACGGCCGGTGAGACTCTTAGACCAGTCTATCGGCTCGGTTGGTTTTTCTGGCCAGCTGTGGGTATAGCGGTGCCAGTAGACGAAACCTGGCCAGAATCGACTGACCAGTAATTCGAGCAGGTCTGCCCAGATACCCGCAAACAGTCCAAGATAGATGAGACCGGTGGTATAGGGCAAATGTGTCACTAGCAGCCAGATGTAGCAGACACTGAAAACCACATCTGCCAACGTAAACAAGATTGCTAAGGTACGACTTTGATGTTCGTTGACGAATGTATGCCACTCGGCGTGAGGGATACTATCCAATAGCGGATGGAGCACCACATTGGTTGTTATCATGAGTACCGGATCTGGAATAACTTGCATGACCAACCCGCTTATTGCAATATGCCCAGCTAATGTCATTACGTATCTCCTTGCATTATCCCAATAGAACCACACATCAGCGACGGTGACAATAACTTAGGTAGTTGCTGTAAACCGATAATAGTGCTATATTTCGGACAGATGCGCTACCAAGAGGCGCGTAGGAGTAATAGTAATGCCCAGACCGAGTGATAGTGGCAGTCGCGACTGGCGGTGCCGAGACGATGAATCGATTAGCGCCGCCGACCGGGCGATGTACCTGGACCCTTGTTCTTACCTCAAGCTGCACCCCGATGCGGTAGAGGGAGACGAGATCTTCGACGAACTGGATGAGCTGACCGGTGGTCACCTGATGGAGCACGCCATCGACCACAGCGACTAGCCCGCTTGCTCTGACCCACCCTCGCGGTGCCTGATTTACTGGGTGCCGCTTTTTTAGCTATTAAGCTTGGTCACCATGGTTTAGAGTGTAATTAATGAAGTCATTATTTAGATTATTAATCGTCTTGGTGTCGCTATTTCTCATCTACCTCCGCTCCATCAACCACCCCAATCTAGCAACAGCAACTTTAACCACTGCACCCCCATCCACTACTTTTAGCGTTGAGATTGCCCGTACCGATTACGAGACCCAGAAAGGTCTGATGGGTAGGCAATCTCTCTGCCCCACCTGCGGCATGCTCTTTATCTATGACCAAGAACAGACCTTGAGTTTTTGGATGCGCAATACTTTCATTCCGCTTGATCTCGTCTGGTTGGACCGGCAAGGTCAGGTGGTGATGACGATTGAACATGCTGCTCCCCTGCGCGGTATCTACACCAACACCGTACCGGCTCAATATGTTATAGAACTGCCGGCCGGCGCCGTGCAACAATATCAATTAGACCACACAAAGTTTGTACTACGCGGTATAATAGAGTAGACAAGTAATTAATGTTATGGCCGA
>JAUSEP010000074.1 GCA_030650195.1 Candidatus Berkelbacteria bacterium
AAAAAGAAAACTACTCAATAAAAAAGAGCCCACTTTCGTGAGCTCTGAGAATAACTAAAGAACTAATACGGAGCTACCACTCGATAGAACCGCTTATTGTAACTAGCAGACTCTCTGTCGAAGAACTTCACCGTGCCGTTCGTGTTTACCAGTATCGCCACTGTTACCCAATCAATGAGATCGGTTGAGGCTTCTACTGTGTAATTGAACCCAGCTGGTCCTGTTAATTGGATAACCGGTAATCCATTACTGTTTTTACCAGTGAACGACAGATAGAAAGGCTCTCTGATACCCACAAACCCCAGCGCAACATTTGTGACTGTTACACTGGACTGAATGTTCGAGAACGCATCCAATCGAAACCCAAGCGTTCTTGTGCCTTTCTCTGCCGTTTCCGGAAGTGGAAACGTGTATTGATGAATCCCAGGCAAAGTTACACGTTCGTCAATTGAGCCGATGACGTTTGTTTCCCAATACACCGACAGTAACCCTTCTGATCCTGTGTTACTCAGAAAAGAAGTTTCAAAGGAGATAAAATTCACTGCATTCGTGATTGTTACTGTTGATGCAAGCCACGCTGGTCCTACTACTGATGGAACATGTTTGACCATCGACTGAAGTCTCGTCCCTTGTAAGATATCGGCAATGAAGTCGATTCCTAGAGCATTGATTTGAACTATACCCGTGAGACTAATTACAGATGGAGTCTTGGAGAAGCTCATGGGTGTACCGACGAAGGCTGGGGTGCTTGTGTATATAGGGTCAAAGCACTGAGGATCTGGAGGGCCCAGTGGTAATGGAGAACTGTTTGGAATTCCATACTGATCCGTCGCGAAGTTCCAACCACCACCTTCTTTACTTAGTGGGAATCCAAAGTTCTTGTATTCCGATGTCACCGTTCCAGTGATGGTATTGGAGTAGAAGTCAACTGGCCAACCGTGGGAGGTTGCTGTTTCATAACACTCATCGATAACTTCGTTTCGAGATGAGCTATATGTTCTTTTAGAGACTTTGTTTGTACTGAGCCAAGTGACGTCCACGTTGTAAGCATGTTTGAGGGGGCTTTCGGTGAATGGATAAATTCCACCACTAGTCTCGAAGTCTCTCGTGAAGTAGCTATCAGACCAGTTTGCCCCCTTACCATAGTTGCCCCTCTCCTCATAATCGAAGCCAACAAAGGCGTCCAAAAATGTGAGGTGAACCACAGTGTTCGATGATAATCCTGATTTAATTATTTCCGAAGCTGATTGAATTAGTCTAGCTCCGGCGCTGTG
>JAUSEP010000058.1 GCA_030650195.1 Candidatus Berkelbacteria bacterium
TATCATCACGAATTTTTTGAGTTAGTTCGATTCCTTCCGAAGCCCAACGGTTAATAATGGTTTTATCTGCGTTAACAACCGTGCCTACAATCAAAGAGTTTGAAAGCGACATCACCCCCATTACCACCACGATCAACACTCCCGTAGCAATTAGCGTCTCTAGTAATGAGAATCCCCTCCGTGTCATATATCTATATTGTACCGTATTCAACAATTAACTTACCTGTGTAAGACTCAACCTTAATAGTTGCTTTTTTATTGTTATGGGTAAGTTGTAGGTATACTCCATCCACATATTGGTTAAACAGTGGTTCTGGGACGATGGTAAAGTTGTGATTAGGATCATATCGAGAGCAGCTATGGGGGCAGTAAATCTCCGTGAGCTGTTGGCTGGGCACTCGAAATGCTAGTACTTTGAAGTCTAAGTTGTACGGATCAGCCTTGTTGAACTTCACGCCTTTTGTTAAATTAACTCGTTCCACTAAACACGACCCTGAACCAACATTTGCATCGTTGACTGCGTTAAGTCCGCTACAGTAGCCGTCATATTCTGGATCCTCTCTTGTTTGAGTAACTGGATTAGATAAACGGACGATGGCGTAGTACTGGTTAGAGGGGTCTGACAAGTAGGTGCTCCCACCGGGGATCAAGATACCGTAATATCCAACCCTATCTTTTCCTTCGATCTCAACCCCAGATTGTTCATCTGCAGTTTGGGTGGAGCCAGCAAGTAATCTAGTCTCTTCAATCTTAGCCCGCAGAACTTCAACGTCACTTGCCAATCTATTACCAGACAAGCTTCGACTCATGCTCGGTACCAAAACACCAATCAAAATAGAAATGATTGCAATAACGGTTAGAAGCTCAATTAAAGTAAAAGAGCGCTTAGTAGTACCCATACCCAATCGTTCCTAGATACCAAGCAGTAATCTGATCTCCCCAAAACATAATGATAATTGCGGCTATTACTAGAAACGGACCAAACGGTACCGCAGTCTTCATTTTGACGCGTTTCGTAGTAAGAGCGATAGTACCAAACAAGCCTCCTAACAAGAAAGTTAGAATCATAAAAGCAACCGCATTGGGCCAACCAGATAGAATCGCTAAAGCTCCAGCAATTTTAATATCTCCTTCCCCCATCCATTTCCCACGACTAGGAATAACCAGTAACATTATCGGCAAGAAGCCGACCATTGCGCTGTAAAGCAACCCTAATGGGTTGTAGTGAACGGCAAGAGCAAAAACCAAAGCCGAACCTAATAATAGATTCGACATTAAATCCGGGACCATCATTTCCGTTAAGTCATGGACTAGAATTGCCATCATTGCCCCAATGGCCACCACCAAAGCAACTAGCCCAACAACAGACTGCCAAAGAGCTAGGTTCTGAGTAATAAACAATAAGTAGTATCCAGAAGCTATTAAAATAGCTGTTATTAGCTCCACAATCGGATACTGCCAAGAGATTGGTTTTTTACAGTACCTACACTTACCACCTAAATACGCAAAACTAATTAACGGAATTAAATCCCACCAAGACAACTGAGTTTTACAATTGGGACAATGTGATCGATCTTTGGCAATAGATTGCCAATCATCAAAACGCAAAATAACAACGTTTAGAAAGGATCCATAAGTCAAACCAAACAAGAACGCAATTACTACCCCCACCATCATCTAACCATAGCCGATTGAGGACAAAAGAAAAACCCGCCCGGATGGGCGGAGCTTTTCTTTCTCTTAAGTTTAGAGATTGATTCTACTGCGGACCGTAGACGACCCAAACGTGGGCATTATTGCCCATTGCAGTCAGGGTTCCAGTAGAAGCGGTATTACCCGGAGTGACCACACCTAAGGCAGTAGCCAGATACTCACCGTTGCCAGTAGCTATCGTTGCACCAGTAGTGCTAGTAAGTGCTGCACCAGCCGCAAAGGCTCCGAACGTACCGATACCATTGGTGGTGTATTTAGCGGCGTTTGTGTAACCAGTAAAAACCGGGGAAGTCGTACCACTAACATAACCAGATAGACAGGTTGCCAAGGTTGTACAAGTAGTACCACCGGTAGCTTGTGCGACCGTTCCGCCGTTAATGTTAACACCGCCAGCAGCCGCACCTGGATATAGTGTATTGTTATCTGTGGCGTATTGCTCCAGAGCGGTATTGAGGTTTCTGATGTTATTCTTCAACTGGGTGTCAGTCGCCTTTGATCGGGCACCGGAGAGCGAGACGATAATAAGCGATGCTAAGATACCAATAATAGCAATAACAACCAACAATTCGATGAGCGTAAACGCTCTTTTTTGTAATGTTTTTATCATTTTCCTCCTATTTCTAATGATGAGCGTGCATTGCCGCACGTTGCGGCAAGCGAACGCCTGTCATGGCAAGCTTTCGCTTGCCCATCATTGCGACCTTCGTCGACCACCCCTCTCGTCTTACGACTGGTGAAAGCCATTAATACCAATATGAACCATCCATGAACTGTGTCAAGAACCACAAATTTTTACTTAATAACACTGGCCAAATTGTAGATTGGTACGATAATTGAAAAAACTAAGAAAGCCACGCCGAGACCAACAATAATAAAGATTACAGGTTCTGTTAAAGCGGTAATATTTTTGATGGACTGGTTGGTTTCTTCTTCGTAGTAAGCGGCTAGTTTCTGTAAAACCTGTTCTAGCTTACCGGTCTGCTCACCTACGGCGATCATCTGGGTAACGGTAGGTGGAAATAAATTATCTCGCTGTAGACTTTGGGCTATCGGTGAACCTCGCTCTACATTACGAGCAACTACATTTAAGGACTCTTTATACAAAACATTATCTAATACTAAGGCAACGGCATCTAACGCCTGGATTATTGGTACCCCAGCCTGCATCATCATGCCGAATATTCGTGTAAAGCGTGCCATCTCCATATTCCGTAGCATAACTCCGAAGACCGGCACCTTGAGCAGGAGACCGTTAGATGTGCGTCTCCCATCCTCACTTGCTAGATAGCGTGAAATTACAAAACCACCACCAATAATAACAATAACGTAGACATACCAATAATTAATTAAGCTATTGGTAATAAATATCACCGTTAGGGTTGTCCAAGGAAGGGTGCTACCAGCCTCCTTAAAAACCAATTCCAATGCCGGAACAATCTTCGTAACCATAATTATTCCAACCGTTATCATGGCAAGGATAATAAAACCCGGGTAAAGTAAGGCACCTATAACTCTGGAACGAAAACCTTGATCACGTTCTAGCTCATCTGCTAATAAATTAGCTACTACATCTAACTGACCAGTTGCCTCACCAGAGGCAATAACAGACACAAAAACCTCATTAAAGACCTGGGGGTGCTTCTTGATTGCAGCAGAAAATTTAAGTCCATTCTCAAGATCTATTAGGACATCACCTAATACTTCTCCCAAAAGAGGGTTCTTGGTCTGCTCTATAAGGGACCGGATTGCTTGGGTGATCGGCAGGCCAGACTCCAGCATCACTGCTAACTGACGCGCTAAAAAAGCGCGGTCCTTGTGGTTGACACGAACAAACAGTGAGGTGAAAAAAGAGTCAGACTTAGCCATAGAGTTTTTTAAAATTCCGCATTTAGTAAACCATCATCTTAAAGGCCTTGGGATCTAAGGCCCACTGCAGGGCAATATCAATTGTAATTTCGCCTCGACTCACAAGCTCAGCCAATACCTTGTCCAACGCAATCATTCCTTCGGAAGCTGATGTTTGGATAATATTTGGCAATTGATGCGTTTTGCCTTCGCGAATTGTGTTTCGTACAGCTGAGTTAGCAACCATAATTTCTGTTGCCAGCACTCGCCCACCCTGGACTCTTGGTAATAATCTTTGAGATATGACACCTAACAAAACATTGGCTAACTGCATCCGAACCTGTTGCTGTTGGTGCGGTGGAAAAACATCAATCATACGATCGGCCGTCTGAGCAGCAGAGTTTGTGTGTAGTGTCGTAAAGACCAAATGCCCAGTTTCAGCCAACGTTAGTGCCGCTTCAATTGTCTCAAGATCTCGCATTTCACCAACCAGAATAACGTTCGGATCCTCTCGAAGAGCTGAGCGCAAGGCTCGAGAAAAAGAATTGGTGTCAGATCCAACTTCTCTTTGAACAATAATAGATTTCTTATGTTCAAAAACGTATTCAATAGGGTCTTCAATGGTAATTATATGATCGGCTCTTTTTTCGTTAATAGATTCGATTAACGCCGCTAGCGTTGTGGACTTACCGTGTCCGGTTGGGCCGGTTATAACAACAAATCCTTGGCTTGGTTCAGTAAATCTTTCAAGAATCGGTGGTACACCTAGTTCTTCCATGGATTTAATCAAAACAGGGATTAAACGTAAGGCTGCGCCAATATTACCCTTTTGGTAGAAAGCGTTAGTACGAAAACGAGTTTTTTGGTAGCCAAAAGAAAAATCCAGTTCACGACGTTGATGCAATCTCTCAACTTGTTCAGCCGTCATAATACTCATCAATAATCTTTCGGCAGTTTCAGCGGTAGTTGCAGTTGAATCTGTTAAAGGAAATAATTTTCCGTCAACTCGTAGCATCGGCTGAACGCCGACCGTTATATGTAGATCAGACGCCCCTTTCTCGATCGCTAAATCGAGCAAGTGTTTCATCTCGGTTGTCATTGCTTCAGCCATTTGTTCCCCCCTTAATATTTACTCTACCGACTTTATACGCGTTTCACCAACGTTTACGCCTCTACTCCAGGCACTTCTTTGGTGTGTGTAGTGGTAACACGCATTACTTCATCAACAGTGGTAATACCTTTCAACGCCTTAAGTAAGCCATCCTGAATCATTGTAATCATCCCATCTGCAACTGCAGCTTTTTTGATTTCCGAGGCTGGAGCTTTACGAACGGCCAGTTCTTCAACGCGGCTAGACATCTGTAGTACCTCGAAGATACCTAGTCTTCCCGAATATCCGTTGTTGCATTCACTACATCCCTTGCCGTGATAGAAAATAAGTTGATCAAGATTAATATTTTTCATCTGTCCGGAAGGAAGGGTGGATAGTTCTCGCTTAATTGTTTCCAATAACGTATGGGGAATTGTTGCCTTCTCTCGACACTTATCACAAACCTTTCGGACCAAACGTTGACCAACAACGGCATTTAATGAAGAAGTAATCAAAAACGGCTCGACTCCCATGTTAATTAATCGAGGCAATGCACCAGCAGCGTCGTTAGTGTGAAGAGTAGTTAAGACTAAGTGGCCAGTAAGTGCTGCATGTGTTGCCATAGCTGCAGTTTCTAAGTCTCGAACCTCACCTACCATGATAATGTTTGGGTCTTGGCGTAAAACCGACCGCAGTCCTTCAGCAAAAGTAAAACCAATCTGAGGTTTAACCTGAGCCTGGTTCACGCCTGGCAACTCGTATTCAACCGGATCTTCAAGAGTAATAATATTAACTCCCGGCTTACTAAGACGGCTCAAAACAGCATACAAAGTGGTTGACTTACCTGAACCAGTAGGCCCCGTCGACATAATAATTCCGTAAGGTTTGGCAATATTTGCAATCAAGGCATCAAAATTTGTTCCAGTAACACCTAATTGTTCAAGCGTTAATACTCCTCCGCTCTTATCCAGAAGTCGCATAACAATCTTTTCGCCGTGAACTGTGGGTAACGTTGAAACGCGTAAGTCGACTTGGCGATTATCTATGATGACGTCAAACCTACCGTCTTGTGGAATCCGCTGTTCATCGATTTTCATCTTGGCCAGGATTTTAATACGAGAAATTAGTGGCGCATGTAAAAAGTGTGGTACCGAAATAATGTCGTGTAGGATGCCATCAATTCTAAAACGCAGACGAACAGCATTAGCCAATGCTTCGATATGAACGTCACTAGCCTTCATTCGAATTGCTAAGAAAAGAGTTGCAGCAACAATCTCCGGAATAACACCATTACGGAAAGACTTGGCAAGCTCTTCAACCGAAGTGACAGGTCCTTTCAGTAAACTATCTAAATTCTGGCTTTCTAAACTATTTTCTTGTTCCTTAGCTAGTCTTTGAAGCTCCTCGGTTGTTTCACCGAGACTTGGGCGGTTAATAATATCATCTGAAGACAGGCTTACCCCTTCAGTTACACCCTGTACCTTTGTAGTGGCATGAGTATCTACAGCAGGAGCAACAGATGAAGAGGCACTTGAGATTGGCTGATTTACGGACGACTTCTGAATAGGTGGAGGTGGTGGAGCTTTCGGTATCGCAATAACACCAGAAGGAAACTCTTTGTCAGCTTCGTCCTCTTTTATTTCAACCTCGGCGGCATGGCGTTCTTCGGTCGGGTATAGCAGAAGTGCTGCCTGCAGAGATTCGGGAGTTGTTGAGTAACGATCAACTAAGACTTTATTGCGGCTTTCAATGTAGTTAATAATTTCTCTAGATTTTGGATCATCAGGATGAACCATCGCGATTTTTATCATCGGGGGTTCAAATTGACCTTTTGGACTTTCTTGACCAAATACAACCATTTGGTATTGAGTGGCAACAGGAAGAGGAATCTTTTTGAGTAAATCAAAAGGAATTTTCTGCCCCTTTAAATCAACATGCTTATCTCTTGGGTTAACTTCTTTAATTAAGTCTTGCTTGTTGAGGGACTTTACCTCGTTGGAGATATCCAGCGGGGGTGGTATCTTTTGTATAGTTGGACTTGTTACCGTTGAATGCGGCGAGTTTTGATAGTGAGATTTATGCAGAACAGCTTCCACGTCTGACTTCGGGACTATGGCAAGGTGAACTTGTAACCCTTTCTGACGATGTAGACCAGTTAGAACCGAAGGGGCATTGCGCTGTAATCTAGATGGTTCGCCAACTGCTAAGTAAAGCTTAGTTCCCTCGAGTTTGTAAGGCACAACGACATATTTTAATGCAATTTCTCCTGGCAACAAATTGAGCACTGATGGAAGAATCGGTTTATTAATTAGCCGCTCAAAAGGCAGACTGTAGAAGGCAGCGTACTGTTCTGCTAGTTTAGCTTGCTCTATTAAATTGTGCCCCAGTAGATACTCGTCAATTTCCGGAAAATCCTTACCCCCTAGAACCGACCCAAAACCATCTTTTATAAGATGGCGCTTTATCAGAAAATCAACAAAAGATCGAGCAGGGTTTTTAAGTTGAGGGAGAACTGTTAATGCCATGCATTAAGGGTTCTCAAATATATTGCTTCGACCCAAATCTGTGGGATTGATCGTTACCGGAACTCCGCCAGGGGAATGGAGACTTTGGATTGTTTTGTTTAGGTCGTTACTACTACTAAACAAGGTTCGTGGAATCTCTGGTAACGGATGAGCAACCTGACTAACCTCTTTTTCGCTCGGAAGACTTGTTAAAATCGAGAATAAGAATCCTAGCACTGCAATCAGTAACATTGCGATTCCAATGTAGGTCTCAAGTCGACTAGTAAAACGTCCGCGCATTAGAGAGTCCCTCCTTGATAAACTAGACCAAGACCAATCGACACATTTAGATTACCGCTTCCGTCAGAGCTAATGGACTGGCTCTTAATGGTTGCTGTTCTTACGTTTGTATAAAGGGCGTCCAGAAACTTAGTTACCGTCGTTGTATTGCCACCAAAGCTGAGTGTAACTGGTACCTGTGAATCAGACGGAGTGCCGATGGTAGCGCTAGATAGAACAACTCCAGAGTTACTTGCTATCGACTCAATCATTACTAAAGTCTCAGGAATCTGACTAGATTTGGGTAGCGCTAGATACATCAGCTTCAGAGTTTCGGTTATTACCTCCCCCTTACCCTTAATATCTGCGATGTCCTTTAAGCGCTGTTGGTGTGAGATAACTTCTGTACTAAGGGCCTTTACTTTCAGAGCTTTATCCGAAAAGTTACTGATTTGTGGTTTGAGTACCGCAAACCAGCCGATGATAGCCACGAACAGTAAGATTAAACCTAATCGTGAATGTTTCTTCATTACTTTAGTACCCCCGTGTTAACAGAACCGGAGATCGAGAATGTAACAACCCTTTTACCTCCTGAATCAGAGAAACCGTTACTGTTCAAAGAAACCGATGTAAAGGGTGTTGGAATGGCTGTAGTGCCGTCCCTCCAGGCAACGATCAATCTTGCTAAGTCAGAGAGAGAGGATGTATTACCTTCGGCTCGAAATGCACCAGAATCGGCAATAGTAAGACCTGTTAGCTTAACATTCTTGGGAGTAATACCGTTAAGTAGAGTGTAGAACTTACTCCAGCGAACCCTAGAATCTAATACATTCTTTAGTTTGTCTCCACCGGCTAGAACCTCACTAACCTGAGTATTGAGTGTGGCATTCTCTGGAAGGCGAAGCTCTGTATTGGCTTCCTGAAGTTTTGTAGTCAAAGATTCGATCCGACTTTGTTGATACATGTTAAGACCAACTACTAAAACAATTTCAACTACAACAACCAGAAAAACCAAGATACCAAACGTATCTATAACTGGTTTAGTGTTTTCAACTGAGGCTATATCCTCTTTTGGTTGACCCGAATGTCGACGATCCTGTGTGTCCAAACCCCTCCTTCTTTGTCCTTGTATTCACTCTACTTGGGCGCGTGTTAGACTGTCAATGCCTTGTTTAAAAAGTAAAATTTGACTTATGTACAATAGCGGGTTTACGATTTAAAAGAATTTAGAAAACTATAGAACTCATAAAAATTAGGGAGGGGTAATGCAATTATCAACAATTACTAAGGTAGCCATCAGCTTCGCCTTCGGGGCGATCATCGGTGGCGGAGTGATATCGTCAATTGCTACGTTAAATGATGCTAGCGATCAGTTAGCAACAGACCTGGTTCAGTCTGGTATTAAAATTAGTCAATCTAACTATCCGCCGATGGTTCAGTGCCCGCCACCGCCCGAACCACCGACGAGTAACTGTCTGCCGCCCGAGCAGTATCAGCAGTACTTACTAAATCAACAGAATCAGCAGCAGCAACAACAACAGAATCAACAACCACCAACCGGTGGGCAGACTCCGCCGCCAAATCAAACTCAACAGCCGCCGCAGAATCCTGACCCGAATTACCAACCGCCGACTGGGCAAACGGGTCAAAACCCCCCTCCAGGAGGCAACCAACCGCCACCAGGCGGGCAGTCCCCAAATCAGGGTCAGAATCAGCCTGGACAACCTGGGCAATTTGGACAGCCCGGTCAGCCGCCGTTTAACGCCGCTTCGGCTTACCAAGGGCCGCCACCAGGATCATCAGCCTCGAATTTAACCTTCCAACAACCGGCCGGTTTACGTGGTAACCCCGATGATTGCTTCCGCGAGAAAGGCGGCGAAGCTCTAGTTGCTGCCGTTCGGAGTGGTCGGATGACACCGGCTTTAATGTCATCAGCCGCCAGTTGTTTTAGTGCCAACTTTAACTCTGCTCCCGGTCAGGGTCAGCAAGGTCAGGGTGGTGCTCCCGGTCAAGGCGGTCAGCCGTTTGGCCAGGTGAATATCTTCTCAGGAAAATTCATTGAAACAATGTCTTCTGGTAAACCACCGTCAAACGATTGTGTGGTAAAAATTGCCGGTGAGGCTGTTGCCGAAAAAATGTTCGGTCAAGGATCCCCACCCGACCCTACGACAATGAAAAAGATTAATGACGCTGGTTGCTTCGGTCCGCCTCCTGATGGCGGTGGGCAACCAGGACCAAATGGTCAACCTGGAGCCCCGGGACGCCAATTTGCCGGTCCACCACTTGAAGTCGTCGATTGTCTCAATAAGATTCCTGGGAACGGCGATATTCAGTCCGGTAAACGCAACCCGACGCCGACCGAGTTTAGTGCGGGACAATCTTGTTATTCTAAAGCTGGCGCTATGCCTTTCTTCGTTCCGCCCGGACAAGTACCAGAAAACTCACCGTTATCATTATGTGCCAAAGCCGTAATCGGAGTCACAGACATCTCAACCATCACACCTACTTCGTTGACCCGCGAACAAAAACAGCGAATGCGCGCCTGCTACGCTCCCTCTGGCGACCAGGCCATGGCTAATACCCAGCCAAGTCTTCCACAAGAAGCAGCGGATTGTATTAAAAAGATTATGGGTGAAACAGCTTTTGCCCAGATGAGTACTGGGCGTGTTGAACCAACGGCAGAACAAAGAAAAGCTGGGGCAGCTTGTTTCCAAAGGAAAGCATTAACAAAAATTGGTGAGCTTTCCGAAGCCGCGGTACCAAAAACTCAAGCTGAGGCTCTGATGGCAGAAGTAGACGCCGACCTTGTGCCACAACCAACAGTAACTCCCCCCACAACGACTGAAGTCAGCGAGGATCCTGATACTTCTATGTTCGAACTTACAGGAGAAGTTGCAGATGGCGAGACAGTTGACGTTTACTACAATTCAGACTCAAGCATTGTCACCGCTGAAACCAAAGCTGGGGAAAACGGTAAAAAGACCTGGAGCACTGAAGTTGCTTACAGTAGTCTTAGTCAGGACGAAGAGCACACTCTTTACGCCCTCATGACAAAAGCCGACGGCAGCGCTGTTCGTAGCCCCCTAGTAGCCTTTGCTGCAAAGGCCGCCGACTCTTCAACGACCGCATCTACTGGCACTAGTCGAAATATGCTAATTCTCTATGGAATTCTAGGCTTAGTAGCTATATCTCTTATCTGCTTCTTTGTTATCCGCCGTAGACCCAAGGCAGTAGCCTAAGACGCTATTTTTTACAAAAAACCGATCCCTTCCGGGTCGGTTTTTTGTTAATTCGAAACACATTTCCTGCTTGGCAGGAGCTGTGGGAATCGGACCCACGACAACAGATTTGGAGTCTGTCGTTATACCACTTAACTAAGCTCCTAAACTAATAATATCCTCAGCAAAGGCATTATAAAGTGAACGTAGCTCTAGGGCAATTCTTGAATCGTAATATCTGACATTGATACAGCCCTTATATCCTTCCCTGATACGAATACGAGTATGGGGTTTTAGATAGGACTTCGTAAATTGCGATAGAGGTATACCTGTTTTGCTTACCCAAAATTCCTTAACTTCAGCCTCATCATGATATTCGTGAATGTGGATTAGAGCTCTCATTTTTTGCAAATCAATCTCAAATGCGCTGCGAAAAAGTTTCAGGAAGGTTTCCACCATAACAGGATCAGAATTCATGAAATACACATGGGTGTCTGTGTGTTTACCCCCTTCTGTCCAGAAGAAAATTGAGCAAAATAACTTCTTTAAGTCCTTAGTGGTATTGATGTGAGCTAATGTTTTGTGAGCACTCTCGTCATAACTCTTCAGAAGTAAGTCCCTTTTCTTCCTCTTTGTCTCTATCGTTCGGTAATGTCCAAGAATTCGACGTTGCTTGAGTCTTTGTTGTGCGTGTTCATCGAGAACCATACCCTTTACCCAGGCAGAAATTGTTGCTTTCGACATTCCCATACCTTGAGCAAGCTCTTTAATGGAAAGGCCCTTAGCCCGTAGATTCAGCACTTCATTTTTCTTCTCAATACTATAAGACATAGTCTTGTCACTAAACTATGCAGTTCGTTTTTATGATAGTCAAGAACCTAGAGTAATCGGGAAAATAACGACTCCTGCCAAGGGTCGGAAAAGGTTAGAACAAAAATCTTACTTTCCTTCTTTGTGAAGGGTTTTCTTTTTGCAGCGGTTGCAGAACTTCTTAAGCTCCAACCGGGTGGTGGTGTTGGTTTTATTTTTTTCGGAATAGTAATTTCGCTCCTTACACTCAGTACATTCGAGAGTAATCGGCATTCGGGCGGTTTTCTTTGCCATTTGTTTCTATATTTTACTGGTTAATCTTTCTGTTGTCTACGGTCTGAGCCGAGAACGGGATTCGAACCCGTGGCCTTGTCATTACCAATGACATGCTCTGCCAGCTGAGCTATCTCGGCAAGTTGTTTAGAAATAACACGACGAAGCTTGGTGTTATTAAACTGTACTGTAACCACACCGTATTGCGCCTTCCGCTTATAAGTACCCGTCGACTGAGAAGGTGAAAAGACAGGTTTCGAAAACTGCCTCCTGTCAATTTTAAGGTATTTACACCAAAAATCCAATGATTCGTCGATATTATTATCATGGAAGAGCTGAAGACTAAAATGCAAACTCCTCTTTTTAATAGAGTAAAATCGACGCAAGAAATTCATGAACTGTGCTATCAACTCCGGATCTGTATTCCCGAGTCTTATTGCACTCATGGATGCCTTCGTCCCCTCCCCCCAATAGAGTCCCAGCCCGAGCCCGTATAACACGCCCTCCCTAATCGAGACAGGCTTATGTAGTACGAATGGATCGCCATTTGGATTTCGTTTTACATATGTTGCTTCCGATTGAGAACGGCGTGCGAGGTTAAATTTATCCATCCAGTAATTTACTTTATGTATCGAGCAACCAAGCTGCTCGGCAATCTCAAAAGACGACTTACGTTGAGACATATAAAGATTTCGTAATAAATTTTCTGACATCATTTTTGGTAGCCCTACTACATATTAGCTAATAGCTTTATTGGAAGTCAATGCAGATGTGCTGGGGGAGGGATTCGAACCCCCGTAGCCCGAAGGCGCTTGGTTTACAGCCAAGTGTAATTGACCACTCTACCACCCCAGCGAAATAATCTAACAAGGTTCCGAGCCACCTCCGAGATTCGAACTCGGGACCCGCTCTTTACAAAAGAGCCGCTCTGGCCGCTGAGCTAAGGTGGCATTAACCATCAAATTTTACCACTAGTTACCCAAGCATTCCAGGCGAGAACTTACTTCCTTTCAAGCAAATGATCTAAAAGCTGGCGGTACTTCTTGGTTACTGGATCGAGAGTTATAGCCTCTCGGGCAGATACCGTTGCTTTTTGACGATCGTCGTTCCCAAGATACGCCAACGCTAAATTATAATGACGGCTTGGATTATACTTATCGAGCTTAACCGCCACCTTTAACGATTCGATAGCGTCATTGAAATTCTTCTGGTGTAAGTAGATCACTCCTAAACGTGCATAGACCTTAGGGTCTGAGGGGTTACGGCTAGCTGCCTTTAGAAAGAACTCTTCGGCTTTCTCGTAATCTCCTTTACGGAATAACTCATCTCCTTCGTCAAACAACCCAACTAGCTCGCCCGTCTCACTAGAAGTCTCTTCCTGCCAAAACTGGTGGTCGTTATTAGATCCTGGCTTAGCAACTGGGCGATCCGAAAGTAACGGAATATTACCTTTAACTTTTTTAGCACCTTCGAAGACGCGAGTTCCAACCTGTGAGCTAAGTTGACCAACTTTACGAGTTATCTCCATTGCCATACGCCCGGCCTGTTCGACAGATTGCGGAGTACTAGCGAAGCGGCGAACTAAGAGAACCAGGAAGAGTGCAAGAGCAACAAAGAAAATTACTTGAGCCATTAGTCTATGGTATATCCCGAAGTTTCCCCCCAACGCAAGAGCAACCAGTCTATTGTGAGCTTTAGATTAGCATTGGCATTAAGTTTTTTTATAGCCCGATCCAGAAAAACAACCCTGTTAGAAGTTTGTTTATCTGGGGTTATAAAGAGCCTTTGTCGCTGTGAGCCCATCTCTCCAGTAAGAAGTTCGACTAGCTGATCTCTTGGCAATTCTGTTAGTTCGGCAGATAGATCGGTCGGGGCTGTTCCAAAGCGTGATGGTGTTACCTGTGCTACTTTCAGCGCCGATTCCAAAGGATGTAATCGCGACAAAACTGTGGGTAAGAGTTGTTGTGCTTGTTCGGTTTGCAAAACTATCACAACAGACGAAGGTGGTTCCTCAAGTACTTTCAGTAGAGTGTTTTGGACAATGACACTCATTAAGTGAGCATTCCTAACTAACAACAGCCGTTTTTCTCCAAAAGCCCCGAGTTGAGCTTGGGCAACAAATTGTCGAACGGATTTAGCATCACTCTCACCGCCATCAAACTGCAGAACGTCAGTAGCTTCAAACAAAGGAAGAAGTTCTGACTCATCTCCAGAGAATAGGTAGGACTTCCCTGGTTCTAACTTACCGCTCAGTTTGGAACTAGTCATCACAAGGCATTCTAATCGTAAAACATGGCCTCGACTAGAGAAAACTTGTTGAAGGTCAGAAGCAGTACTGTTATGATGTCTCAAATGGCAAACGGCTTCGAAGACAAAACCCTGAAGTGCAAGGATTGTGGTAACGATTTTATATGGACTGCTGGTGAACAGGAGTTTTTCTCAAAAAAGGGTTTCACTAACAAGCCAGCTCGTTGTAAGGATTGCAGACAAAAGAATCGTCAAAAAGTTGAAGCCGAATATTTCAAGGTAACCTGTGCTAACTGTCAACAGATCGGTGAAGTTCTATTTAAACCTGCCAATCCCGACTCCCCGATATACTGCAAGAAGTGCTTCGAGGAAAAGTTTCTTTCTCCGGTTGCCTAAGAAGCCCGAACTGCAGTTTTAAGAGTTTTTCGGCAACGGCTGCACACAAGCAGACCGTCTAATTTCTGTAAGTTTGGGTAAACTATTTTTTTTGTTTTATGCAAAGACTTGGGTCTGTTGAACCCTACCTGTGGAGATTTAAGACAAATCTGACAATATAATTGCGTTCTATTCATAATATTTTTGAGTTATATTAGATATTCGTATTTGATATTGATTACTAACTGATTAATCATATACTAAGTTGCAGGATGTCTCAAGACTCAATACAGCTCGGATTACTACTTATTGTCATTATTTTATTCAGTCTTTCTGTGCATGAGTTTGCTCATGCCTTTACCGCAAACTTGTTTGGAGACCCAACTGCCAAAAATGAAGGGAGGATGACCCTGAACCCCTTTAAGCACTGGGATACTGTTGGAACAACTCTTTTAGTCGGATTACTTGCTTTACGGGCCTTAGGTTTAAGCAGCGTACCAGCCTTTGGCTGGGGTAAGCCTGTGCCTGTTAATGAAGGTAATTTTGAAAATCCCCGCTTGCATGGAATCCAAACCGCCCTAGCTGGCCCGATGAGCAACTTCATTTTAGCGATGATTCTTGCCCTGATCGTCAGGGTCGTCGATTTACCAGAGTTGGTAAGCACGGCCTTAATTCTTGCTATTTACGTCAACATATTTTTGATGTTTTTTAATCTACTTCCCATTCCCCCGCTGGACGGATCTAGGGTATTGAGGCTGTTTATGAGCGAACAGCAGTACTACCACCTAGCAAGCAATCCAGTTTTTCTAATCGGGGGAATCTTTGTGGTTCTGTATCTTTTGTCCGACCTCTTAGTCGAGGCCACGGCCTACCTAACGAGACTACTTATCGGTGCTTAGTTGATACAAACCATTTCATATGGGAAGATTGCCCTGATCCCGCTCATCCGAAACATTTGAATCTTAAACAATTTTTGGGACTCCACCTTTTGGGCGGTATTACGAAATTTAGTTCTACCGAGTTGCTACTTCGCGGGAAGAGCAAAAGGAAACCCACTTGTTCACCAGTCCCCTTCTGGCTCTAAACAAGCTAGAAGAAGGCTACTATTAGAACATTTGGAAAGGGTTCAAAAATGTTTCGGACAACGGGGTCAACAGGCCATAGCGCAGTTGGTAGCGCGCCGGGCTGGGGGTCCGGAGGTCGTGAGTTCAAGTCTCACTGGCCTGACAAACACAGATACAGCTTGCTGTTAGCGTTTCTCTCTGCTACAACCAAGCCAGGTCACATGGACGAACAAATATTGCCTTACGACATTTTACGGTTTGATTACAAGGAACGTTTAAGCGATCGGTTTCTTGCAACACACCTGCATCGCTTTGAAATGTTTAGTAAGCCCGTGGCATTGGTAGTGCTTGTTGAGATCATAAATCCTTGGCACCCCTCCAGTGAACTAGGTCAAAAAGTTTTGAACAGCTTAATCCGGGAGTTTCTACGTAGCGATGCCCAATCCTTCCTCTCTCGTTTTGAAGTTGCTTTAAAACAAACCAATCGAGCGGTACAAGAAGCTCTCGACCAAACAAAGTCCCCTGTTTCATGTGTGGCGGTACTACTGGAGTCAGACCAGATCCATTGTGCAAGTATAGGCACCGCTAAGTTAGGGCTACTTCGAAATGGTAAATTAGCAACTATCCTTGGTTCCAAAAATACCTACAACGAAACTTTTTCTGCGGTTACTAGTGGGGACATGAGAGAAAGTGACTGGCTATTTATCGCAAATGAAACTTTTTACTCTCTATTAGCAAGCGCCGAAGGCCAAATCTGGCTAGATGACGACGTGGTAGAAATTGGGGCCAAAATTAGCCAGATGAACGAAACAGATCCTGAGATAAGATCAGCTGGGGTTGTACTTCGCTACAATCTTGAGTCCCCCTCTGTAAACCAAACCTTCCTCTGGGGCGAAACAAATTCACCGGCCCAAGGTAATTCACGGCTAACGCTACCGAAAGTTAACTTCGGTCCCGTTACCACTCTGGCAGAGCGGTTGGG
This sequence comes from Candidatus Berkelbacteria bacterium, assembly GCA_030650195.1. GTDB lineage: Bacteria > Patescibacteriota > UBA1384 > 2-12-FULL-50-11 > 2-12-FULL-50-11 > JANLIQ01. The sequence goes on from JAUSEP010000058.1 coordinate 16,401, forward strand.
ACACTTAATAGCTAGAGCCTGGGGTTCAATAGCAAGCCTTCTTAAATCACGAAGCAACTCACTAACGTCGGGCTCTGATGCAAAATCCAGATTTCCAAAGATTATTAAACGGCTTCTGCCGATAATTGGTTTTGTATTGGTACTATTTATCGTTTGGTTCGGGTACCGTCAGCTCAATAAAAACCAAGCTACCGAGAATCCTCAGACCACTTTGCTAAGCGAGCTCCAGAGCCTCCCGCCTGAACGTTTGCAAAGTACCCTAGAAGCAAAGTTTACATTAAGCGATTACCAGTCGCTTTCTGATAACGACAGGGCTCAGTTGTTGACCTTGCTTGGAAACCAAAAAACAACCCTAGTAGAGCTACCGGCAGCAACAATCCAAGCCCAAAGCGATATTGTTGCCTTAGAAATAGTAGATAACCAGCCACTCTTTATAGACGTCCAGGGTCAAATCTGGAGCTATAACGGAACTCTACTCACTCAGTTACCCCAAAAGACCCCGATCGCAAACCCTGTGACCCTAACCGCATTCAGTTCAACAAATATTGTTGCTAGCGACTCGTCTGGAAATATATGGCATTTGGATGGTTCGAGAGACCAGCCACATGCCCTAACCCAAACAGGAGCATTCGCCGTTGGCAATAAAATCATTGGTCACTACCAGAACAATCTTTATCTAGTAAACCAAACAACAAAGATAACATCACGAGTAAGTAATTTTACAAACAACTTAAGTGGGGAGTCAGCTTACAATAAAGCCGAGAACTTAACGTCAGTTACCGATCCGACAGACATCGCAATAAACGGAAAGGTATTGTTAGTCGATGGTAACGGCAACGTTACTGAATTTGTACGCAACACAATCTCAACAACTAAGTTTCAGTTGCCATTTGTCAACGCCCCCATAAAAATTGCTGCGAACGATAAGTCTCCGGTAATAGCTATCAGCTCTGGACGAATGCTTTACTTCATAGACAGCACTAGTACTCTGCTTGGCTCAATATTTTTAGTCACAAACGCCAAAATCACAGACATCGCCCTAGACCCAACAGACCCGAGTAAGTTCTGGGTTGCTACCGGAAACCAAATCTACAGTCTGAGTATCCCTTACTTTTAAAACTCTCCCCGCCGAAGCAGGGAGAGAAACTCGGACAGTTGCGGCGCCGAGCCACGAAGCGACACTGCTGATTCCACTGATTGTCAAACCAGTTGTAGTTGAGCTTCCGCCTCGAGTCGTTCCGATTGAGCACCAACACGTTCAGGTTACCATCGGGGTAGCGCTTTCGTACCAAACGCCATCCGTATCTTCCTCCTCGAAGGCTTTTTGAGCCGATCGTTAGAGTGGAGGCTGTCGTTCACAGCCATTGTATTTGGCATCTTCAATATGCCCTAGCGTTTGGCACCAAGTCTCTTCGTTTTTTACGAAGTTTGT
>JAUSEP010000095.1 GCA_030650195.1 Candidatus Berkelbacteria bacterium
TGATTCTTCAATACCAGACGAACTAGCGGAGGACCGCACTTATACAAACGTTCATTCTGAAAAGCCAAATCTTCCCAATTGGGAAGGACCAGTTTTGGCTTGGGCGAATGCCAACGGTTTCAACAACCGCCCACCTACCGAAAAGTGTCAGTCTGGTAACGTTCAGCCTACTGTTGAGATAACTTCTCCGACAGAGAACCAAGCGGTGTCTGGTTTGTTTACTATCCAGGCTGTCGCCTCCGCTTCTAGCGGTATAAGACAAATCGACTTCACAATAGACAGTATCAGCGTTGGTACGGCCACGTCTTCGCCTTACGAAGTGAGCTACAATGCTGCAAATCTATCTTCCGGTAATCATAAGTTGCAGGCAACTGTTACTTCTAACAACGGCTCAAGCGCAACTAGCAATGTTGTTAACTTCACGGTTTCAACCGATAGTACGGCTCCTAACGAAATTGAAGATCTGAAGGCCACTTGGGGCGGTGGGTCGATAACATTTACGTGGACGAATCCGACTGAAACTGATTTCAAGTTAGTTCGTATTAAAGTATACACAGGCCCGCTCTACTCTAAGCTTTACCGAACTGTTGAGGTTGCTAAACCAGGTACAACCGCTACTTTAGCTGGCTTATTTGGAACGTTTAAGTTTGTTTTCCACACCGTTGACAACTCAGGCAACCAATCACCGGGAATCGAACGCTACTACTCACCGGGCGGACCTCTTTAGTAATCTGACTCCAAGATTTCTGTACCGACGTGTTTAAAATCGATTACCTGGAATTGGACACTTTTGTTCCCGTTCCACACGTTTTCTGTTAAGTGTCCGGCAACATCCGCCCGATTAGATTTGTGAGTCGCGAACTTTTCGGCAAGCGAAAATCCGATAGCCGGTAGAAGTAACGAGTCTTTTGCCAATGTCAGTCGCAAATGCTTTTTAGCACCCCCAATTGGTACTGGGTCTTTGAGCTCGACGTCACGAATAATAAAAGTTGGACGTGAGTTACCTAGTCCGTGTGGTTCGAGTTTTGTTAGCTCTTGAGCCTGGAAGAGGGTAGCATCTGCAAGAGTTAAAAAATCATCGGCTCTCAAAAGGGGTTTAGGAATGACTCCGTCCAAGTACTTACGGGCGTGATTTTTTAGTTCAGTTGCAAAACTATCCCACTTGTCAGATCCAACCGCTAGTCCTGCCGCCTGACGATGGCCACCGAATCTTTCTAGT
>JAUSEP010000006.1 GCA_030650195.1 Candidatus Berkelbacteria bacterium
GCTAAGCGAAACCTGCCCGATCTGCTCAGCACCAGTTCGCTCGCATTATGATATGTAGTTAACTAAGCTTATGGAGTAATCTAAGTACTAAGAGGAGGGGGAATGAACAATAAGATTTGGGCGTTGGTTCGGATTACGTTAGGACTAATTTTTCTTTGGGCATTTTTTGATAAAGTTTTCGGCTTAGGTTTTGCAACTAAAGTCAGTACGTCCTGGTTATCTGGTGGCTCACCGACGGCAGGATTCTTAGCGCACGCCACAACCGGACCGTTGGCACCGTTCTACCAGAATCTGGCTGGATCTGGGTTTGTTGATTGGATGTTTATGATTGCCCTACTTGGGATTGGTGTGGCAATGGTATTTGGTGTTGGCATGCACCTTGCCGGTTGGGGTGGATCACTACTAATGGTAGCGATGTGGTCAGCGTCTTGGCCTATAGAGAACAATCCAGTAATCGATGAACATATTATCTACGCCTTGTTACTAATGGGCTTTGGTTCAACAAGCGTTGGTGATGCTTGGAGCTTACGGACTTGGTGGAAAGGCACCGGCCTTGTTATGCGGCATCCGTTTCTTGGCTGAATTTTTAAAACGTCACCGCTGGAGGGTTGACAGACCCGACATACCTGATAAACTGGGAAACGTCCGACTGTAAAGGAGGTTCCATACCCCCGTTGTTAGACAGAATACGAAAAAACATACATTCTATTAGTGAAGTTGTCCGTAGTTTTCTTTCCCAAGTCACGAGTTTTACCCTAACTCTCGCCGGTGGCCTTTTTTCAGATATAAAATCTCTAAAGATTGTAAAGCGCTTCCCTAAGCGACCGATTCGTTTTATTAAAAAGTATTCGATGCAGATTAGCTTTGGGGTAGTCTTAGCGCTCTTTTTAACTGTTTCTGTTGGTGAAGGACAGGCCTACCAGGTTGGAGCAGCAGATTTTTCAGATATAACTGATTTCTCAAACGAAGGTTTCCTAGGTAAGCCACAGGTTGTTGGTCAGACGGTTCTAACTGGTGAAACCCAGGTTGTTATCCCCTATCGAGTTGAGAAAGGTGACAGCTTAACGAGCATCGCTGCTAGATACAACATCAGTACAGGTACTCTTATTGATTACAACAACCTTAAGCTCAACCAAATTGAAAAAATAAAACCAGGGGATGAGATTCTGATTCCAAGCGAAGACACCGACACGTCTTTAGCGTGGCTTGAAGGACTTAATAAACTTAAAACAGAAGAACAAGAAAAGGCACGTCAGGCCGAATTAAAACGCCTTCAACAGAAACGTAAGTTTTCTGGAAACCTACCGCGAATTGCCCGAAATGTCGGTGGTGTGAGTATTCTAGGAGTTTATCGAAACCTGCCGTCTTACGGTGCCGTTCCTGGGCAGTGTACGCAGTGGGTTAAGTATAAAATTCCCGCCCTGCGTGGTTTGATTATGGGTAACGGTGGTCAGTATCTTGTTAACGGACGGAAGTACGGTTTCAGAACCGGCTCAACAGCTGTTGCCGGTAGTGCTGTTGTCACCAACGAGAATGGTCGGGTCGGCCACGTTGCCTATGTTGAACAAGTTTACAGCAACGGCACGATGCTAATTTCTGAGATGAATTATATTCGATCTTTCGTTGCTAGTACTCGAGTGATTTCTGTAAATGATCCTGTGGTTAAGAACTTCCTCTACGCCAACTAGCCATCCCTTGACAGAAAACCCTTGATTTCTACAAACAATTAGTTCAGAATTTCTTCTGTCGGTTCAGACAAGGAGGAATGATATGAACCGTGTTCGTTTCTTAATTAGTCCGCTAGTCTGGATGCTGCTTTGGTCCGGCACTAGCCTCGCCCAGACCCCCGACAAGGATGATCAGGAGGTGCTCACAGCCTACAAAGAGCTGTTGGAGTTGGCCAAAACCGGTGGCTACGATGGCCACAAGGATGAACATGGCAAGTTGTTACCAGGTCTCAAGACGATGCAGTTCGTCATCTCGTTTGGCGAACCACCCAGACTGACTGAAGCCCGGCTGGCCAATATCAAGGAACTCTCGGAGTTGATTTACAAGCTCCAACAACAGCCGGCTCTAAAGGGTTTTCTGGATTACGAAGAGCCTAAGATCATCTCTCGCGAGACCGGTGGAATCAAGATCGAAGCGGGTGTTAGTACTCCTAAGGGAGTAATGATTCCTAGCACCATCAAGTGGACTTGGTGGATGAAGAAGGGTCTTGACGGCTGGCGAATCTTTGCCACCTCCATCGACATTGTTCCTGCTACAGGGTTCCGGCTTCGGTCGGAACCCTAATTTGTTATGATGAGTTCAAATGCGCCGAGGTTACTTACGAAATTTTGTTTTTGGTGCTGAAGATAGTCTAGTTTCAACCGTAGGGCTACTTTCCGGAGTCTCGTTTGCGGGACTATCTAACAGAGAGATAATTTTAAGTGGTGTTATTCTAATATTGGTTGAATCTATCTCAATGGGAGCTGGTGTTTATCTGTCCGAAGATTCAGCAAACGATTTGCCTCAAGAAGGTGAACACGACAACACCATTGCCGATGCAACAATTATGTTAGTTTCCTACCTTTTGATAGGACTAATACCTTTGTTGCCTTATGTTTTCTCATCTGACACTAAAATAGGATTTTATTATTCAGTTGGATTTTCTCTAGTCTCTCTGTTCTGTCTTGGCCTGTTTAAGGGCTACGTTGTTGGAAAACACCCAGTTTATAGTGCTATTAAAGTTTTTATTGTAGGTGGTCTAGTTACGGCTATTGCTGTTGGTGTGGGCCTACTTATTAAAACTGTTTAAATCTGTTGCGCCCTAGATACAGCTTACTTCAAACATCTTTTTAGTTGGCCGAACCAGATGCGGTAAGCTTGCGTGAAATTGTCCCAGCGAACAGATATTGAATTAATCAAAACGGCTGATATGCTTTTCTTGCCACAGGAGACAAAATGCGCACATTTACTTGGAAGATTGTCGACTTCTGCTACTGCGCAGTTGTACTAGCTCCTTTTTCTACGTTGATACGTTACTTCCTCATCATGACATGCAAACCCATGAAAGAACTTGATACGCTTGGGGTTAGGACACGGCTGCTACTAAACGGGGTGTTGGGAGCTAGCTCTCTTACTTTAGCGCTCATGCTGGGCTCACCGTCCCCGCCTTTAACACTCGCGTTATTCTCACTGTATGGGTTTACCATTTGGGAAGCTTATGCAGTGACTGATGCATGGATCGATACGCTAGCCCGAGCTAAGTCAAACGAACTTTTTGGAATACCCAGTTAGAGCCATGGATGGCTCTAACTATTTTTGCGCCCCCGGTAGGAATCGGACCTACATCTACAGCTTAGAAGTCTGTAGCTCTATCCATTGAGCTACGGGGGCATATGAAAAGCTACTGGCAACTGGTTGGCTGGCATCTAGCTAGGCGCTGAAGCCAAAACAATCCAATCGCAATGCAATGACGCAATTCTACCTCATCATAACTTGAAAATATAGGGTTTGTAAGGTAACTTTAGGTTCATGAGAACTCGTGAGGATGCTTACAAACTACTAACAGATAACGTAACAAATAAGAATTTAGTTCGGCATTGTTTAGCTGTGGAAGCTTCGATGAAGGCTTTAGCGTCATATTTTAGTGCCAACGAAGAAGCTTGGGGGATCGCAGGTCTTCTACACGATGCTGATTGGGAAGCAACTAAAGATACCCCTGAACAACACACATTACTCTTAGCGGATTGGTTAGAAGATTGGGATCTGGGAGATGAAGGTATTAAAGAAGCAATTCTTGCCCATAACCATTTTCATAACGGACATGAACCACCACAAACTCAGTTTGAATGGGCATTATATTGTGCCGATGAACTAACTGGGTTAATTGTAGCCTGTGCATTGGTTCAACCAAACAAAAATATCGGAACGGTTACTGTAGATTCTGTAATGCGTAAATTTCCAGAAAGTGCTTTTGCTGCAGGAGTAGATCGCTCTAAAATCCAAAATTGTGAATCTGAATTAAATATAGACTTAGAAAGTTTTATTGAAATTGTTCTTAAGGCAATGCAAGAGATTGCCGAAGATTTGGGATTGTAAAAAATTAGGGCCGCCATCTGTTGACAGCGACCCAGTGGAACCCGTTCGGGTTCAGATTTGTTTGCAAGCGAGGAACTCGCGCCCCTTGCCAACATCTGTATTGACGGGGACGCCTGAAGCGCAGAGCGGGCAGTCTGCCTCGTCCCACGAGTCGAGCTTCACGCTCACCAGTGCGTCGAGCTTCGGAACATCGGCCACATCTTGCGATGTGATTCCGCCGCGATTGCAGAGAACGCCGAGACCAACGATGTTGCCACCGAGTGCCCGCGTAGCTTCAACCACCTTCTTGGCACTTCCGCCAGTGGTAAGAATGTCCTCCACCACCAGAACGTTCTTGCCAGGTATAAGCTTGTCGGAACCTCGTTTGACTACGAACGAATCATCGCTGTCCGATTTCTCGGCGTAGACGGCAAGGACTTCGCGCCCAGTAAGATCGGAGAGATGATGCGCCGTCCACTGCGAAAGAATAACGCCTCCGATTGCCGGAGCGATAACCACCTGCACATTGTCGGCGGCAAAACGCTCAGCGATCGCCCGACAGAGCTTCGATGTTTCCGCAGTGTGCGGATAGACCGCATCCTTGTTGACGTAGACCGTGCCGTGACGACCCGATGTGTAGACAAAGTGCCCGTCAGTCAATACTGCATCGACTTTGGCGAGGATTTCTAAAACCTTTCGCTCGCTTAAGTCGAACGGCCTAACTTCGCCTGCGCCACCGCATTCTCGACAGCTTTCGGAGTGACCTCTAGCTTCTGGGCCGTAATCCTGTCCTTGGACATAGTCGTCAACAACAAACTTTTGGCCTCTACCGTTACATTCCCTACATTTCATTTGCTTCCTCCTGCCCTTAGGCTAGTGCTGCGGTAATCTGGTCGTGAAGATGCTGCGTCTCGTGACGCGCCACTTCGGTATAGTCGTCACCCGACGAGGCAAAGATGATGCCACGAGAGGAATTGATTATGATTCCTTGGTTACGGCTATTCTTGCCTGTCTTGACGGTCGCTTCCAGATCCCCACCTTGAGCACCGAGACCTGGAATGAGAATCGGCATATCGCCGACGATCTTTCGAACTTGCCGAAGCTCGTCTGGGTAAGTGGCACCGACAACCAATCCGCAATTGCCGTTGCTATTCCAGTCCTTGGCGACCTGACGTGCAACGTACTGATAGACCGGCATGCTGCTGTCTGAAGTTGGCATGACGTATTCAGCATCTGCGGGTACCGGGGTTCGAACCTCCAGATCCTGGAATTCGCCGGCACCAGGGTTTGACGTCCGACAGAGGACAAATATGCCTTTGTCGGCACGATCAAGGAACGGTTGCATCGCTTCCCGACCGAGATACGGGCTAACTGTAATTGCATCGACCCAAAGCTGCTCGAACGCCGCTTTGACGTAGCCCTTGTTCGTGTTGCCGATATCACCACGCTTCGCGTCCAAAATGACCGGGACGCCAGGTGCAACGTGTCTGATATGGTTGATGATCTGATCCAGCGCATAGACACCCTCGGGCTCGGCCTCGTAGAAGGCGATGTTGGGTTTATAGGCGCATACCAGGTCTCTGGTCGAGTCAACGATCGCGCAGGCGAAATTCACTAACGTCCGTTCGTCGTCTTTACCCTTGGCTGAATCAGGGATTTTGGCAAGCTCGCTATCGAGGCCAACGCAGACGAATTTCCCTTCGTCCCATTTGGCTTGAAGCTTTTGCATGAAACTTTGTTCTGACATTTTTCGAACTCCCTGTAAAAGAGCGGGCTCCAAACTTTCCGTAAAAGAAAACCTGGCCCCACCACTGCGTAGGATTGTACCAAGAAAGACCTTGGTAATCTACCTCCGTAAGCGGGAATTCTAGATTAGAGCTTTATTCTTTTCAGTTGCAGGGCATTAACTACAACAATCACAGAAGACATTGCCATCAAAAACGCTCCAACATCGGGTCTCAAAAATAGTCCCCATTTAGAAAACACTCCTGCGGCAGCAGGGATAGCAACAACGTTATACCCAACAGCCCAAACCAAATTCTGAACCATTTTTGTATAAACTTTCTTAGACAAAACTAAGAGTCTAGAAATATCTGCTGGATTATTTCTAATCAGGATGATATCTCCCGCTTCAACTGTTACGTCTGTTCCTGCCCCTATAGCAACACCGACGTTAGATTGGATTAAGGCAGGAGCATCGTTAACCCCGTCCCCAACCATCATTACTTTTTCTCCCTGATCTTGGAGCTCTTTAACTTTTAAATATTTTTCTTCAGGTAAGACATTGGAGAAATATGTGTCTATCCCTAACTCAGTAGCAACATATTTTGCCACCCCGTCATTGTCCCCTGTAATCATCGCAACTTTCACCCCGGCTCTATGCAAACTATCTACGGCTTCTTTGGATTCTGGACGGATCTTATCGGCAATTGCTATTAGTCCTAGCACTTCTTTTTCGCTTCTTAAGATAACGACAGTTTTCCCCTGATCAGAAAGCTGAACTAAATCTTTTTTCATATCTCCTAGGTCAAGTCCGTCTAAAATTTTTTCGTTTCCCAACCAGAATTGTTTGCTGTCTATCTTTCCTGTTACACCCTGGCCAGCTAGATTCTTAAAATCAGTTATGTGTTTAGCTGGAATTTTTTTCTCAGTTGCTCGCTCTAAAACTGCTCGTGCTAATGGATGGGAGGACCCTCCTTCAAGTGCTGCGGCGATGGCCAGTAATCCATCTTCATCTTTGGCTATAACGTCAGTTACGGCTGGTTTTCCCTCCGTTAGGGTACCGGTTTTATCAAAAGCGACAATGGAGATATTGCGTGCCGCCTCGAGCTTCTTTAGAGACTTAAGAAAAATTCCATTTTTTAGTGCCAAAGAAGTTGCAGTAGTTGAGACAGTTGGAATTGCTAACCCCAGGGCATGTGGACAAGCAATTACAAGAACTGTTACGGCCAAGGTTAGGGCAAAAGCAAAAGTTTGACCCTCGGCTAACGTCCAAACCAATACTGTTAAGATTGCCGTTCCTAAGGCAACAAAGGTTAAGAGCGAGGCAACTCTATCGGCTAAGTATTGGAGCTGAGGCTTGGTTGTCTGAGCGGTTTCAACCAATTTCTGGATATGGCCAACTGTTGAATCCAGACCAACTTTTTCAAGCTTTATCGTAAGGGATCCATCTAAACATATCGAACCAGCAATAACTTTATCTCCGGTTCTCTTGCTGATCGGTTTAGATTCGCCTGTAACAAGCGCTTCATCCATATTGGCTTCACCCTCGACAATCACCCCATCAGCCGGTAGCTTTTCGCCCGGCTTAACAAGCACAGTATCTCCGGGCTTAATCTGCTCTAGCGGTACATCTTGAGCCTTACCGTCTACCAGAAGATGAACTTCCTTTGGTAGTAACTTGGCAACTTCTTGTAAGGCAGACCCTGCCGCTGCAGTAGACTTAGCCTCTAAGTAATGTCCAAACAGTAACACCCAAATTAAGGTCGATATCTCCAGAAAAAACTCCATCCCACCAAACGATGGGATAAAGGTAGAGGCAACAGAAAAAAGAAATCCACTGGCCACAGCAAGAGAAACTAACGTCATCATGCCGTAACTTCGGGCTTTAATTTCGTGAGTTGCGTGTTCGAAAAATATTAGGGAGAAGTAAAAAATGACTGCCGAGATGGCAAAACCAACATAACCGCGACCGTCAAAGTCCGGCACGCCTAAAAATTTCACCCCAACACTACTAACTAGTAGCAATGGAATTAAAAGAACCGTTGTGTACCAAAACCGACGCAGAAACATTGCGGCGTCATCCATCGTCATGGAATGATGGCCACCACCATGGTTCTGGTGGTTCATCTCGCTATGGTTGTGACAATCTTCCATCAGCGACTACGTCGATAAATCCGATACATACCCCACCCGTGAACCAATACTCCAAGCAGGATAGCGACCACCCCTAGCCAAGTCGGTATAAAGCTAGCCAGTAGAACCCCCACTCCAAGACCAATCACAACGGAGCCGAATAAGGACGCTTGGTACTCTGCCGTCGAAGCTTTCATTCCGGGATCGTTCATCTGCTCCCAAACCTAGTTAACGCCCATATTACCAATCCCGCCAAGACAGCCCAACAAAACCAGTACGCAATTTTCTGATAGGTTTTCATCTACTCGCTACAGCTACTAGCGGAGCACATCGCGCCTTTAGAGCTGCCACCCAAATCTCGCATCATGTCTCCCATTCCGGCGCCGTTGTGGTTCGATGAATAATACAGTGCGCCAAACGCAATCGTAACTACGATTCCTGCCAGAAGACCAATAATTCCTACCATCCACTCTTGTTTACTCATCTTTTCCTCCCTTATTAAATTCTAATTCTTTTTTGAGTCTTTTGACGACTAGCACCACAATTGCGACAAAAACAATTAAGGCCAGTACGGCATAGATCGGATTTTCATTTAAGAATTTGCTGATATTCCGGCCTATGGTCATTGCCCTAATAGCAACTGGGTCAATCTCTCCAGAGTTAATTAATCTTCCCGATAAAACACTAATTCCTAAAAATAGTCCGTAGCCGATCATGACTAGTCCGGCTAGTAAACTACCTGTAGTCGTAGGTCCAAGGGGCCGGTTCAAAAATGTTCGTATCTTCATTAATCCACTTCCGCTCATTAGTAACGCTCCAAGTAATAACGGCATGACCATACCAGCGACGTACGACAGGCCCACTAGTAACGCCAGAAAAGTACTAGGGCTAAGTGCTGTTAGTGCAATCGCTCCGACCAATACTGGGGCGCAACAGGCCGTTGCTAAGCCAGAAGTAACACCAAGCAGAAAAAGTGAACCAAATGTTGCCCGGCCATGGAGTTGGGTTGGTCGGATAAACATCGGTAATTTAAATTGAAAAATTAATAGTAATCCGAGCAGAGTCATCACCACCCCACCAAAGCCGTAGAAATACGGATGGTAATCATTAAAAATACTAATCAGCTCCCTAAATCCTAATGCAATCGGTAGCATTACAGCAGCAATCCCGAGCGAGAAAACAAGAGTAGAGAGTAGTACACGGACACGAGTCTGGACGATCTGAGCTAGATACGTCGGTAGCAGTACAGTCAGGCAACAAGGTGCAAACAATGCAATCGCACCAGAAACAAACCCCACGACGATACTAGCGCTCCAGAAGATAGCATCCATTATTTAACGTTAGCAGCTACCGTGAGGCGAATTTCTTTGGAATTATCAATTTTAAATGTGGCATAGCGCTCGATCGGACCATAGACTGGCATAAGAGCAGGTTTGTACGTTAGTTCAATTGTCGCTACCTCACCCGCTTCAAGATCTCCCTTCCAAGCAGCTTCACCTGCAGACATATGGGCTCGCATATTAAACATTGGCGAGGTCCTAGTGCCGATTTTGACGCTGGCCATGGTACAGTTACAGCTTGTTTCGAAACTACCCAGACTCATCTTCTCGGTACTAGTATTTTTAAAATTGAAGGTAGCTGTTTTCTCCTCGTCGACTTTCATCTCGCCTAGGTCCATCTTTTCACTAGAAAGTTCGTAGGCACCAACTGATATGTCGCTAGTATCGGAACTACTATTGTCACTTCCATTGTTTGCGTTTCTTGAGCCTACAAGATATAAGCCTCCAAGCAAAACTACACTTACTAGGATTACTGTTAGAACAAATTTAGACATCTTCCTCCTTTAAGCCTTGCTAACCAACCGGTTAACTTTAATAATCTCTTCCACAAGTCTTTCCTGTTTCTTTTGGTCCTTGCTGTTCATCCCCTCAATGAAACAACTAGATAGGTGGTCCTTCATAACCTGACTGTGAACCGAACGAAGCAACCCTATCACTGCCAAGTTCTGCTGCATGATGTCGACGCA
>JAUSEP010000011.1 GCA_030650195.1 Candidatus Berkelbacteria bacterium
GAGTGTTGATCGTGGTGGTAATGGGGGTGATGTCGCTTTCAAACTCTTTGATTGTAGGCACGGTTGTTAACGCAGATAAAACCATTATTAACCGTTGGGCTTCGGAAGGAATCGAACTAACTCAAAAAATTCGTGATGATAGCATCCTCAATAAGTCCAAGGCGCCAAATTGGTTTTTGCCAGCTATCCGAGATTATGGTGATGACTACGGTTGGTATAAGTTAAGCACGTTAGATAACGCAACTTGGAATATTTCTAAGGTTGCTGATTCCACCATCGACCCAGGATTATTTACAAGTCTGGGTGAGACCCTAAATAGCGATCAGCTAGTTGGAAGCCGCCTTATCTGTGTAGAAGCTATTGGGGCTTCCGCCTTGTCAGATAACGACCAATCTTTTAACTGTAATGTTAGAGACAGCTCCGTAGTTAAAGACGGCTCTCGGTCAGTGCTGGATGCATGCCAGGACACTAACGGGCAATTTGATCAGTACTGTCAGATGACCAAGGATAGTATTAACCAGAACCAACTCTCCTCATCAACCCCAAAAATTATTCCATCAGGCAACGCCGTAAAAGTTCGCTCTGTTGTAATCTGGCAAGACAAAAGTCAGTTCCGTTCCAGTAGCATTGCCACCATTATCACTAACTGGAAGGGGTACGAACAGTAAGATGCAGAGATTTGGGAATAAAAGCCAAGGGGGATACACCTTAATCGAAATGCTCATTTCTGTGACTATTTTCTCCGGCCTTCTAATTATTGTTCTTGGGGTGGTTGCTACATCCAGCAGCTCCTCGGCTAAAGTGAGCGTTCTGCGCGAGAAGAGTCAAGCTGCACGTGGGTTAATTGATCAGATATCTAACGACTTGCGATATGTCGATACCGAGGCAGAGTTTACTGACAGCAACACACGTTACAAGGGCTATGTTGTCGAGTCAACTCGCTTAGTCATAGCCCTCAGTTTACCTAATGCCGACCCCGAATGGCCGTTCGTGCGTAAAGAGTACACTATTGAAACGGTGAGTAACCGCCTAACCATAAGGTTGCTGGAAGAACGTAAATGCAAAATTACTAATTTTGAATGGGATTGCAACCCAGCTTTTCGATCACCAGTTACTGACCTGTTGGACAGCGCTTATACCCTCAACCAAGAAGCTGGTTTTCCCTCGGAATTTGGCGGTATAAACGTTGTTGATGCGGAGCAGCTTAACCCAAAAATATCACCGTTCGTCTCAATTACATTCACTGTTAAGCCCTCTGATTACACCGCCAGCTGTAGTGCGGAACCTGGTACTTGCTACAAAGTTTCAACTAGTATTAATTCGGGAGGTTCTCGATGAAGCGCCTAAGAGCTAGTAGCTTAGTCTTGGTAGTGGTGGTTATGGCGGGGATTATAATTGTTGTTTTCGGAGCTAGCCGTCTGACTTTAGTGCAATATAACCAATCTAATCGTGACGAAGATAATATTTTCGCACTGTCTGCCGCAAGGGCAGGTATTGAAGATGGGCTGTTGCGTTTTCGCTACAATCGTGATGCCGAGACCGGATCAAACGGGACTAAAGTTGCGCGATATAACCTAACAACAGGTGTTAGTGCTGGTGAAGTGGATCAAAATTCAAAATCAAATTTTGCCCTAAACGAGCAGTACTACGATATGAAATTAAGTTTCCGTGGCGGACAGATCGGTACTTTTGACACTGATACTCAAGAAAGCGTTGCTAAGGACGAATTGTTAGAGCTTACTGGGTTTCCCAACGAACCAGACAGATACTATCTAAGATATTGGTTTGAGTTCGTTGACTGCGGCAATACTCCGCGCGAAAATCGGCTTGTTCAAATTCAGCAAGTAAGCCAAACGACATCTTCCGGTAACCTGATAGCCTACGATCAAATTACCGTAAAGTATCCAGCCAACGGTACGACGGTTGATTCAAAGGATTCTAACCATATGTTCATTCGTACTACTCTTGGATCAGATAATTCTTTGGCTAGCTCGATCCGTCTGCGTCCGTACGGATGTTCTATCAAATACTCACTCGCTACTTCTTTAACAGATACAGGGCAGGCCAATGATGGGCCGAATTTTGACAGCTCTAAAAGCATCATCACGTCTACAGGTTATTACGGCGCCGCTAAGCGTACGTTGATTGCCGAGATCAACCGTCTGAGCGGGCAGCTTATAAGTATCTATGACTTCAACATCTACTCAGGTACTGGTGACATCAAGTCAGTAAATTAGTTCTTGCTTCGCCTTCCAATATCCGTTATTAGTTATTAGATGGATATTACCGTTTACACTGACGGCGCTTCTCGTGGTAACCCGGGAGAAGCAGCAATTGCCTTTGTAATCAGCGGACTTCAGGATGGCGCAGTTGAGTATAAAGAGGCGATAGGTATCTACTCAAATAACCAAGCGGAGTACAGGGCAATGCTCTCTGCATTAGAAAGGTTAGTTGAGCTAGAAATCAAAGATGCTGATATCTCTTTATTCTCTGATTCCGAACTTATGGTTAAACAGATCAAAGGAGAATACCGAGTTAAGGATATTAATCTAAAGCCGTTATTTAGTCAGGTTTCAAGCTACTGTGCAAGGCTAGAGGCCAAGGGTAACCAACTGCAGTTTACCGCTGTTCGTCGAGAGCTAAATAAAGACGCCGACCGACTGGCAAATATTGCTTTGGACGAGGCGTGATGTTTAGGCGGTTTCTGTCCGCTCCAATCGATTGGATCTCTCTAATCGTACCGATAATACTTACTATTACCGGAGTTATTACTATCTACACAATTACTTTTGCTCAAGAAAAGTCTGGTTTGGCGACAAGTCAGGTAATTTTCGCTTCTATTGGGTTGGTAGCGATGGTTGTTGCAATGTTTTCTGACTACAGGCACCTTCGTTCTTTTGCTAATATTCTTTATTTGCTAGGAGTGGTGATGCTATTACTACTGATACCCCCGATAGCCGCTAAAATACCGTTTACTCTAAAAATATTTGGTGCCTACAGATGGTTAGATTTAGGGTTCTTTCAGCTTCAACCAGGTGAAATTTTTAAACTCATTGCCGCAATATTTGGTGCCAAAATATTGACTCAACACATAGGTCTCATTAATTGGAAAAAAACACTGGTTTACATCTTTTTCGCTGCGATACCAATCTTCCTTGTTTTAATTCAGCCAGACTTAGGAACGGCTTCGGTGATTTTGATAGTTTTTGCAGCCGCTTTTTTAGCTGCTCGTCCTTCTGGACGGATCGTGACAACCATCTTGATGATTTTTTTGATTTCCCTTCCTCTCATATGGCTAACACTAAAGCCGTATCAAAAAAATCGGGTCGAAACTCTCCTCAATCCATCTACAGATCCGCAAGGTCAGGGGTATAACGTTCGACAATCGCTTATCGCCGTTGGTTCGGGTGGGCTAACTGGACGAGGGTTTGGTCAGGGCTCACAAACAGTTTTGAACTTTTTACCGGTGGCTCATACAGATTTTGTTTTTTCTGGTTTTGCTGAGGCAACCGGATTCGTTGGTTCGTTAGTTATTATTTTCCTGTATTTATTATTAATATATCGAGCAATTAATATCGCTAGCATATCAACAGATAAATTCGGTCAGTTATTAGCAGTTGCTATAGCGGCTAAATTTCTTTTTCAAGTCACAGTTCATATAGGTATGAACCTGGGGTTACTACCTGTTACAGGTATTCCACTTCCCTTCATGTCAGGAGGCGGTACCTCGCTAATTATCGACTTACTCTGTGTTGGTATCCTGCAAAGTATTCATATTCGTCACGCTCGTGTTGGTTTTCGTTCCTAACAACGTTGACCCAAACAGAGAAATCAGCTACACTAGCATCTGTTAATATAAAAAGATGGAGTCGACTGTAGCGATAATTAGTCTCGGTGGCAAACAACACCTTGTCTCACAAGGCGCCACTGTCGTGGTAAACAAATTAGACTCCAAGGAAGGGGAGGTTCTTACGCTCCCGGATATGCTTAGTAACCGAACCGTTCAGGCTAAGGTTGTTTCCCACCAATTAGGCAAAAAAGTTAATGGTTTGAAGTTCAAGGCTAAGACTCGTTACTTCAAGCGTTACGGTCATCGTCAGTCGCAAACTTCAGTAGAAGTTGTTTCTATTGGTGCGGCATCTCAGAAGTCAGCAGAGACTGCTAAAACTACAGTAAAAAAAACCACACCGGCCAAAAAAGTAACTTCAGTAAAGACTAAGAAGGTAACTGATGCCGCGTCTTAGGTTGCCCTTTGTTCCATTTTTAGGTTCTGTTGTCGATGAGGGTAAAAAAGTTGTTTGGCCAACACGCGATGTTGTTATACGTCACACCGTGATGGTGATTGTCTCTGTTGCTATTGCAACACTGATTTTTGCTTCAATAGATTTTGGTTTACAGAAGTTAGTAATTTTAGCGATTAAAAAATAATGCCTAAAAAAACAGACGACCTAGACGAAAAACTAGACACTAAACCAGAAGTTAAGGCAGAAGAGCCTTCTACTACTAGCACACGCCAAGCAGATACCGCTGGTTGGTATGTTATCCATACCTATGCTGGTTACGAAGATCAGGTTGCGGAGAATATCCTACAAAGAGCGGCTAACTTAAAACTTCAGGATTATATTTTTGAAGTTATTGTTCCAAAAGAAAAACAAGTGGAGATAAAAAACGGCAAACGTAAGACTATCGAAAAAAGAAGTTTTCCGGGGTATGTTTTTGTAAACATGGTTGTTACTGACGAGTCTTGGTACGTTGTTCGCAATACCCCAAGCGTAACCGGTTTCTTGGGTTCTGGTGTTCGACCAACCGCAATTCCAGAATCCGAAGTAGCTCAAATTAAGGCTCGAATGGAACGTGACGAGCCAGAGCATACAGTAGACTTGAAGCTTGATGACTTAGTTCGAATATCTGATGGTCCGTTAAAAGGTTACGAAGGTAAGATTACTGACGTAGACCCAGTTAAAGGAAAAATTAAAGTATCTGTTTCGATGTTTGGTCGTGAGACACCAGTGAACCTGGATTTCCTACAAGTTAAAAAGATGTAAAAATGGCAAAAAAAATTAAAACAATTGTTAAGTTACAAGCACAGGCCGGTAAGGCCACCCCAGCACCACCAGTTGGTACCGCTTTAGGTCCCCACGGTATTGCTTTGATGGATTTTGTGACCCAATTCAACGAGCTGACTCGTCCTATGGGCGACACAGTCGTTCCAGTGGAAGTTACGATCTATGAAGACCGAACTTTCAGCTTTATAACCAAAACCCCGCCAGCGGCTAACCAGCTACTTAAGGCAGCTGGTTTAGAGAAGGGTTCACAGACACCAAAGAAAGAAAAAGTTGGTAAAGTTACACGCGATCAAGTTCGTGCCATTGCGGAAAACAAAATGGACGACTTAAATGCTCGTACGATAGAGCAAGCGATTAAGATTATTGAAGGCACGGCCCGTTCTATGGGTGTCGAAGTAGAGAAGTAATTAGTTTTCTGAGAATAGAAAAGAAGGCCGGGCATTGCCCGGCCTTCTGGTGAAGGCGTCAGACGATCTTGATTCTTGGGCAGACCAGTCCTTTGGTGGATCGTAGCGTGGCCACACAGAAGGCTATGGTGTCCCCAGCTGTCTGCAAGAGCCAGTTCGGCTTAGGTTCAGGGAACGGTTCGTATGGGCCCGCGCTTGGATGCGCCTCCACTGCATCTTTGGGCATAGATTCGAGCGCTCCCCGGATCGGTTTCCCTTTGTTCAAAACGTCCGATAGCCACGAGTAAAGCATTAGAATGGCTAGAATCCCAGAGACCATCGTCAAACTTCCCTGTAGTACCCCTGGCTCCAAGAAGACATTCGACGATACGGCGATACCACCGAAAAAGCCGAACACCACAGCGTCTCCTAGTCTGTCACGATTCACCGTCCGCTCCTTGCTATCAAAAATGCGGATAAGGCCAGTGGACAGTAGGAAAGCCAAAGCACACACAACCATAAGTCCTAACCAACCTGCGACGATCGCTACTACCCAAGCAAACGTAATCACTACCCACGCTAAGCCACAGATAGTGGCGAGAGCTAAGAGCAATAAGCCAGGCGAGCGAGGAACTTTACCCCAGTACTTCATTTCCCTGCGGGTCTTCTCGATTGCAAAGTCTTGCATCGCATCGAGCCAGACGCTGACAGGGTTGGAACCGTTATAGAGAAAGTAAGCGACTGAAGTGAAGATATTGAACACCACGGCCGCCGCCATTATAATCCCCATAATCGTCAGTATCGAGACGACCTTCCACGATAGACGACAGATGGAGTCGTCCTGATAGTAATTCCAGTCTGCGGCCCAGGCTGATGAGATAAAGCGGTCTATCAGCTTCCAAACACGGCCACTTCCCTTAACGGCTAGGACGCCGTTGCGGTAGGTGGTGTCTTGTGAGCAGACGAGGTTGGTTCCAAAGGCGAAGACGGACATCAGCGCCACTATCACGAAAGAGATTGCGTAAGAATCTGCCCAATGGCTCCCAATAACCACCAAGGCGGCCTGGTAGATACCGAAGGCATAGACAGAGCCCGTCGCAATGAGTAGCAAGCCACCGAATCGTTTGACGATCGGCGTTTGAGAAGCGGAAGCGAGGATTACTGCGGTAACCGCAATAATCCCTAGCCATAACAAAGCACTCCCCAGATTTGGGTAACGTTGCTCCGCAATATTGAGATACTGCAACATTTTTTTCCTCCAGATTGTCAAGCGTCCATGAACTGGACACAAACTGATAGCAATCCTGCTCCAAAAGGTTCGGAAAGTCAAGCAGTTTGGTTACAGAAAAAGCTCCACCTTGCGGCGGAGCCTTTCCCTTATCCTCCCAAACGCTATCTACCTCAATAAGAATTATGCGCGACCAATTATATGAGGCCGCGGGCGAAAGCTATTTCGAAGTTTTGAAAATTTAACATATTATATGTGGGATGTCAACAGTAAAACGATGGTTTTTGGGTTCTACTACCGAAGACATATTATCTGTTTCTATGCTAGAGCCACTTGGACCGGCCTCATGGCAAAAGCTCTATACAAATTTCAGAAGTTTGAAAGGGGTCCTAGAAGCCGATACGAGCCTTCTTATGAGGGCTGGTCTCAGCGCCCATCAAGCTGATGCGCTAAAGAATCGGCCAGACAAGGTTGATGCCGCAAAACATTTACTCAGCAGTAAAAGAATTGAAATTGTTACTATCGATTCTTCTGATTATCCGGTTTTGCTTAAAGAAATTAACGATCCACCTTTATGGCTTTTCTGTCGTGGAAACAAAAAAGTTTTAAAGAAGGTTTGTTTAACAGTTGTTGGTACGAGGAAACCTTCGAGCTATGCCTTGCTTGCGGCAGAAAAGCTTCTACCCGAAGCATTGGTTAGACAATTATGTTTGGTTTCTGGATTAGCCTACGGCGTAGATAAAAAGATTCACCAACTTGCTTTGAAATATAAGGCACCAACCATCGCTGTTTTAGCGGGTGGATTAGATTCTATATATCCAGCCGAACATCATCGTCTTGCCGAGCAGATCGTTGAGTCGGGAGGGTTGTTGGCTACCGAATATCCGCCGTTGTCTCGTCCCCGTCCCGCCAAATTCCCAATTAGAAACAGAATAATAGCGGGACTTTCGAAAGTGACGATTGTCTTAGAAGCGGCTATTCGTTCCGGCTCATTAACAACTGCCAAGTCAGCGCTGGATTACAATCGGGAAGTAATGGCGGTACCAAGCGAGATTACTCGTCGTGGTACCGACGGAACTAATTTTTTAATAAAACAGGGGGCGACATTACTAGACGATCCACACCAACTCTTCGAGCTTTATGGTTTCAAAACAAATAAAAAAATAGATAACCTTGACGCATCGGCGCAAGAGCTTCTACACTTACTAGCCAAGGGAGCGCTTTCGGTCGATCAAATTGCCCAGTTGACTGCCACTGCAATTCCAGAGACTCTAGGAATACTGACCGAGTTAGAGCTACTAGGAAAAGTTTTCCAGAGCCGTCCAGGGCTCTACCAATTAAGAAAGAATGTCTAAGAAGCTAGTTATTGTAGAGAGCCCGGCAAAAGCCAAAACAATTGGCCAGTATTTAGGTACAGATTTTACTGTTAGAGCTTCATACGGTCATGTTCGAGATTTACCTTTAAAGAAGCTTGGGATAGATCCGGCTAAACACTTTGCTGTGGATTATGTTCCGATTGCTAAGGCCAAGACCGTTCTAACAGAACTTAAGAATCTTCTTAAAACTTCTTCTGAGTTATATCTTGCAACTGACTTTGATCGAGAAGGTGAAGCCATCGCTTGGCATCTGACAGAACTCTTGAAACCAAAGATGCCAATTCACCGCATTACTTTCCACGAGATTACTAAGCCTGCGATTGAAAACGCCCTTAAACATCCTCGGACAATTGATACTAAGTTGGTTGATGCCCAGCAGGCTAGGCGTATTTTGGATCGTTTGGTTGGCTACAAACTCTCACCATTCTTGTGGAAGAAAGTCTACCGAGGTCTATCTGCTGGAAGAGTCCAGTCCGTAGCTGTTCGACTTATTGTCGAGAGAGAACGGGAAATAAAAGACTTTAAGGCCGAAGAGTCGTGGACGCTTGACGCCATCCTTAAGAGTAAGGGCGGAGACTTTGCTGCGTATCTGGCCAAAGAGGGGACCACTGCCAAACTTGAGCTCTCAAACCAAAAAGAAATAGATGTACTAAAGAAAAAGTTAGAAAAATCTAAGCTTGAAGTTGAAAAAATTGAGAATACAGACTCCCAGCTTAAGCCACAGGCGCCATTAATCACCTCGACGCTTCAGCAGGCCGCTGCTCGTGTTCTGCATTTTTCTGCTAAGAAGACCATGAAGATTGCCCAGGATCTGTACGAGGGAGTTGATGTCGAAGGTAAGGGCTCGATCGCTCTTATTACCTACATGCGAACTGATTCCTACCAGATGTCGGAGATCGCTAAAAAACAAGCAGAGGGCCTGATTGCGAAAAACTATGGTGCGAAATACCTACCTGATCGCCCTAATCTATTTTCAAAAAAAGTTCGTGGGGCACAGGAAGCTCACGAAGCGATCCGACCAACCGACTTTTCTATTAGACCTGATGAGATCAAAGGACAGCTGACAAAAGACCATTTCAACTTATATAACCTAATATGGTCTCAGGCTATGGGATCGCTAATGGCACCAGCTCAAGTTAAAACAACGACAGCTTCCGTTAAGTCTGATGCGGGAGTACTTATCGGTCGTGGTCGAGAATTAACCTTCGATGGGTTCATGCGGCTTGTACCTGATGTTGAAGAAAACTTTGTCCAACTACCAAAATTAGCAGAGAAAGAAGCAATCACATTAAAGAAATTAGATTCTGTTCAGCACTTTACCGAGCCACCTGGTCGTTACTCGGAAGCCTCGTTGGTGCGTGAATTAGAAAAGCGTGGGATCGGCAGACCTTCAACTTATGCTCCTATTATGTCGACTATAGTTGATCGAGGTTATGTTACCAAGCTTGCTAGTCGTTTTACGCCTACGGAAGTGGCAGGAATTGTAATAGATTTACTAGTTGAACATTTCCCAGATATTGTTGACTACAACTTTACCGCGGAGATGGAAGACAAATTGGATGATATCGCCGAAGGTAAGCGTGAGCTCGAGCCGGTCTTAGAAGAATTTTATACACCGTTTGCCAAACTTCTGGCGGAAAAAGAAAAAACTGTAGATAAAAAAGCGATAGTTGAAGAAGCGACAGATAAAAAGTGTCCTGATTGCAGTAAGCCTATTGTCTTGAAACTTGGGCGTTACGGTAAGTTCTACTCATGTACTGGGTTTCCGGAGTGTAAGCACACTGAACCTTACTTAGACGATAAATTTACCGCAGACGAGGAAAAAGAGATTAAGGAAGAGGTAAAAGAGGTGTGTGAGAAGTGCGGTGGTAAGATGGCCATTAAACAAGGACGTTTCGGTACATTTCTCGCCTGTACCAATTATCCGAAATGTAAGTTTACAAAAGCCATTGTGATTGGTTCTAGCGTTCCTTGTCCAAATTGTGGCAAAGAGCTAATTCGTCGTAATACCCGTCGTGGGAAAGTCTTCTGGGGCTGTTCAGGATATCCAGACTGTAAAACTGCCTACTGGGATGAGCCGTTGGCTGAGAAGTGTCCAAAGTGCAGTAACTTAATGGTAAATAAAAAATCTGGTCCTGCCTGTAGTCAGTGTGATTATAAGAAAGAGAAGCAAGAGGAAGCAGGAAAAGCTTCTGCAATAGAGGCATAAAAATGAGTGCCTCGAACTTTTGTCCGAGGCACTAAGCCTTGAGTCTGATGCATGAGCTATCCCTTCACTTTCTCGTGCAAGAGTAGGCGCTTACCCGTAGTGACGAAGAGGTCGTCCATCACCTTACTGACGTTTGGGTTGTTTACCGATGCGCCATTCCTTAGCAACTTGAGTGCTTCTCGTTGATCGGGCGAGAGGTCTCGCTTGATCGCTCGTAAGTTGTCGCGCCCGTTCTCAAGCAAGCGTATCTCTGTATCGGCGCTCAACTCGGGGTCGAGCGTTGTCAGAGCCTGCTTTGCGTGATCTTTCACTAGACCGAGGCCTTGTTTCTCGACCGCTTCCGACGGGGCTGAGTAGCCGTCTGGATTCGATAGATACGCGTAGTAACCTAGCGCTATCCCAGGTACGGTTACCAAGAGGATGTACTGCCAAAGTTTTATTTTAGTTCCCATTTTGTCTCACTGTGCAAAGAGATTAGCCAAATTATAGGCTGTCGTGATTGAAATGTCAATGAACCCAGCTCTGTTTTCTTGAATGGAATTTCCAGTACAATAACCATTGATGAAAAATATCCTCCCACGATCAGTTGAAGCTATGTCCGGGCTTCTTTCAACCCTGCCAGGTGTTGGTCCGAAGACCGCTAATCGTTTAACATTCTTTTTACTTGGTCGCCAGGAAGGCGAGCTAGATGAGTTTGGACAAGCTTTTATAAATCTTAAGAAAAATCTCGTCACTTGTTCAAAATGTTTTTTAATCTCTGAAACAGATCCTTGTATAATTTGTCAGGATAAGTCTCGTGAGCAAGATAAGCTAGTTGTAGTAGAAGAGCCGTTAGATGTTCTAGCTATGGAAAAAGCTCATTGGACAGGGTTGTACCACGTTTTGGGTGGGCAGATCTCCCCGATAAACAACGTAAGCCCAGATGATTTAAAAATAAAAGAGTTACTTACACGGCTAGAGTCGGGAGATATTAAAGAAGTTATCTTAGCTACAGACACCGTTCTAGAAGGCGAGGCAACAGCACTGTATATAGACGAACAAGTTAACAAGGCCCAGAAAGATGGCAAGTTAAAAGGTATCAAAATAACACGTATTGCTAGGGGCTTACCTGTTGGGGGAGATCTGGAGTACGCCGATGAGTTAACATTAGCACGGGCTCTTGAGGGCCGCCGAACATATTCCAACCGAGACTAAAGGTATTGCTTCAATTAGAAAAAGAAATTAGAGTAATTAAAATGCAACATGATTTAATACATACAGACGAACAGTACATCTGCGACGAATGCGGCTACACAAGTCCAGTTGCTAACGAGCGCTGTCCTGACTGTGGTTCAGCAATGAGTGCCCTTCATGACGAAAAAACAAAAGCTAAAGTTATGGCCGGGGAAAGTGAAGAAGACTTATCCGAAGAAACGATGGACGCTGACTCACCAAAATCTCTCCAAGCACTAGCCGAAGAAGAGCAAGAAGAGTCTGACAAAGAGTACCAAAACGATACTTACGGAAACGAATAAAAAAAGACCGGACAACGTTGTCGTCCGGCCGAGCCGAAGCACTGAGGTTAGCTGAACAAGCCGCGCCTAATGGCTTCCCGGATGTCCTTAACCGCATCTTCGATGTTTGGACTCCTGGTCTTGCATAGGCCGCGATTGAAGTAGGCGCATGCGAGGTTGCAATCTGACTCTATGGCCAGGTCGTAACACTCAATCGCCCCCTCGTGATCTCCGAGCAAGTTACGGACAACACCGTAGTTGTTGTGGGCCCAGGCTAGTCTGGGAGATAAAGAGAGGGCGGCCGCGAAATAGCCAGCTGCATCAGGCAGAGATCCTGCCTCGCAGGCTGCGACACCCGCATTGAATAGCAGGATCGCGGCGCTGAGTTCCGGGTTAGAGTCGATAAGCTCGGGTTGTACTCCGACAAAGAAGTATCCCGAATCTTTGGGTATCAAACTGATTCCTTCCATCTTTCCTCCGTCGTGTCGTGAACACTAGCGTCATCGATTGAGATGAGCGTTCCGAAAATAAGGGGTTATTTGCGAAAAGCTCATCTCAAAGCTTATTAAGGAACCGTCTTATGCTCGGGTATTCTAACTTCGTCATTGATAAAAGTCAATGGGTTTGAGGCGAATTTCCCGCTTCCAAAAAACCGTAAAAACAGGTAAAAAGAGAATAATGTTTCAGATTTACAATACCTTGACTGGTAAAAGAGAAAAATTCAAGTCTATTAAACCAAAGAAGGTTGGGATGTATGTTTGTGGACCAACGGTTTATGACTACGGTCATGTTGGTCATGCTAGAACATATCTAACTTTTGATCTTATAAATCGTTTCTTAAACTTTCTTGGGTACAAGGTTAACTACATCCAGAACATTACTGATGTTGGACACCTGGTAGGGGATGCTGAAACGGGTACAGATAAGATAAAGAAGAAGGCCCAGGAGACTGGCGAGAGTATTGGCGATATTGTACGACATTATACCGAGGCACACCTGGAGGATCTGAAGTCTCTTAATATCCTTGAACCAAGTACTTCACCTAAGGCTTCTGAGCATATTAAAGATATTATTGCCTTTATTGAGGACTTAATTTCTAAGGGATTTGCCTATGTTACCGAGGAAGGTAATGTTTACTTCAGTGTTAATAAAAAGCCAGATTACGGTAAATTGAGCCATCGGGGATTAGCTGAGATTCTTACGGGTACTAGGGTAGAACCAGCAAAAGACAAGAGATTACCAGCAGATTTTGCGCTTTGGAAAGCAGCACCCTCTGGAGCTACTGAGTATGTTTGGGATTCTCCTTGGGGAAAAGGTTTTCCAGGTTGGCATATAGAGTGTTCGGTTATGAGCCAGAAATACCTAGGAGATACTTTTGATATCCATGGTTCGGCTGTTGAGCACGTATTTCCTCATCACGAGAACGAGATTGCCCAATCCGAAGCTAAAACAGGCCAACCACTAGCTAATTACTGGGTTCACTCGGGTATGTTAACCCTAAACGGCAGAAAGATGAGCAAATCTCTTGGTAACACGGTTCGAGTACCAGACGCCCTTAAGGATTACTCAGCCAATGAAATACGTTTGGCTTTCTACCAAACACCATACCGACAACCCTTTGACTACACTAGAGAGTCTATGACCCAGGGGGTTGCGCTTCGCTCCAAGCTTTTTAATGCGTATATGGCCGCCAAAGAAGTGGAAGACAAAGAAAGCCTCTCAGACATTATCGAAGCCCTGTCTGATGACCTAGATACTCATCGGGCTCTAGAAATATGGTCGGAGCACATTGGTAGCTTAAGCCGAGAACAGTTCGAGAAACTTTTTAACATATTTGGCTTAATGTTTATTTCGATCGAAGAGAATCCTAAAGCAAAGAAGCTAGCTGATGAGCGAGACGAAGCCAGAGCTAAAAAAGACTTTCTGACTTCAGATAACCGTAGGGGAGAGATCGAACAATTAGGTTACGAAGTTAAAGACTTAGATTCTGGTTCTCACTACATTCCGCGTTAGCATATATTTACTGCCTGAAAACTATTGACTTCTTATCGTAATTCCGGTATATTCCGACCGTACGTTAAGTGACCGAATTCGTCGGCGCCGTCTCGGCTGGGATTTGGGAGAGCTGCCACTATGGGTTTTGCCTCGGCATTTCCCGGCAGTTTCCCTCCTTCCCTTTTCCTGGCTGAGACGGCGCTGATGATATCCGGACGCATAGCGCGTTTGTTTACAATCAGTTCTGAAAATTGCATCCGCAAAAACTAATGGAGGTGGGCGCTTTGAAGCGACTCATACTAATCGTAGTCAGTGCGGCGCTATCTTGCGTCGCCTTTGCCCAGTTTTCTCTTGCCGGGGGTCTCTATAACGAGAAGGAGACAAAAACGGTTCTGGAAAAGAACCTGGCTATCTTCTTTTCGGCACGAGACAGCCTTGGCAACCGAGTTGGAACATTCGATGGTTCCGGCTTGCGCAAACCCGCAGTAGTCCGCGGAATGATCCTGGACGGGA
Organism: Candidatus Berkelbacteria bacterium; assembly: GCA_030650195.1. Taxonomy (GTDB): domain Bacteria; phylum Patescibacteriota; class UBA1384; order 2-12-FULL-50-11; family 2-12-FULL-50-11; genus JANLIQ01. The sequence continues at coordinate 14,267 of JAUSEP010000011.1, forward strand.
CAATCATCCCTTTGAACTGGGAGATTAAGAGTCTCGACCTGAAGTTCATTCCGCTCGAGCAGACTTACCGGCTTGACGTCGATGACGCGAACGGTTGGATCATTGGTCAAAGAGCAAAAGGCGACCTAGCTTTTCGCTACAAGATCGATACGTCCAACTTACCAAACGGCGACAATGTCTGGGCGGTTCGCATTAGCTGGCGTGATCGTAAGGATCATCAGCTGGTAATGTTGCTCCGTTGGGTTAGTCACCCGACAGGCAATGGGCAGCAACTGCTGTCCTTAGTCGTTCGTGAGATGCCACCCGGAGCAGATCCCTTGACAGGGAAGAATACGAATGACTTACGTGGTATCGAGCTCTTCCCGTATACGGAAGGGTTCACCAACCTCGTAGCCAGTCCTTCGGGCGTACCGCAATCGACTACAATGCCCGGACAGAAGGTCGAAAAGCGGGTCGATGACCAAGTTCAGACAAAGAACCAACAGAAAAAGGTCGAAGACGAGCCGGAAGACATCCCGGTTCCCGTCAAGCCCAAAACTCACGGCGGTCTGAACATCGGCTACATTCCCTACGATGACTGGAAGGAATTCGTGGAGGATGAGCTAACCATAGATGAACAGAAGGATCCAGCTCTCGTCTCGGTTTCCGGGAACGAGTTGGAACTGCCAAGTACGGAACGTCTGGCGATTTACATCGTTTCAGACCGACCGATCGACAAGGCTCAGTTCTTGGTTGGCTCCAAGACGTATGAATTGGTTCCCTATCAGACGATCATTGGAGGTCAGACGATCTTCTTCGTTCGAACGTCGGGGAAATGCTCCACACTCAACGGCGGCAAGCTTGTAATAAAGCAAGGCGCCGTGACCCGCACCGTAAGGGTGAAAAGGTGATCAAAATGAAACGAATCTTATCGATCGCGATAGCCGGAGCCGTATTGTCGGCTCTGGCTTTGCCCTCGAGCGGCGTCCTGCCGTTCAACTACAAGGACCGCTCCCTTTCGGCGAGCGTGGTCCAAGACATGGAGCGGATTGGCGCCGTAACGCCTCCTGTCAACGAGGTTTATTCTAACGCCTTTGGTACCGACCAATGGCGTGGAAACCTCGAAGACACCGGAGAGAGAAAGATCGTCCGTAAGGATGAGAAATTCTCCAACTCCGGTCTGGCTTGGACTGACAATAAAAAGTCCAAGCTTGGTGGTACGACCTGCAGTTCTGTCGCGAAAGCGGAAGTCCAGCTTTGTCTAGTGATGTGCAAGCCCACGGGCGTTGCGCAGTGGATCAAGCGGGATTGCCTGAACGTCGCCGGTAAGAGGCAACTGCCAAAGACCCCTCACTCCAAGCAGGTATGCGAGGAGGTCGTTGAACCGGCGCATGCTGGCACGATCGGCATTGACATCGACGTCTCTGCCAACGCAACCGCAACGGCGATCGTCAACAACGACATCGACGTCTCTGCCTCAAACGGGCCGATGACGTTCAACTTCTTCCAGCCATCTGCGGCGCCGACAACGCCACTGCATGACTGGCGCGGTCAAACGACCGTGACCGAAAACCAGATCATCGCTTGGTTCTGGCAGCCGCGACAGCGGCCGACCAGCATCGAGGTGAACAACACGAACATCAACGAGAACAACATAGCTAATGCCAACGTCCTAACCAGCAACCAGGTCCAAAACCTGGTCAACGGCAACGGAAGCACTGGCACAGCTGGCGGCACTGCCACAGGCCCTGGAAATGTCACGGCCGGCGGCGGTCGTTCGCCGTAGTTCCCTTCCCTTCGTCGGGCGGTTCACACGAACCGCCCGGCACCCCTTCTTTTTACAAGAAACTTTCGATATATATAAGTTGGAAAGTTCCTTGTGGTAAGAAGCCACTGCAACTGACGGTCGAATCAGTTGTTGCTAATAATAAGGAAAGGAAAGAATGAATATAAAATCATTTATCTTTTTGACAGCCGTGTTAGGGGCTTTGCTAGTGTTCGGCTACAGCAACAACGTTGTAGTTGCAAGTGAGAACTATAATAGCAACGTCAATAACAATGCTAACGCTAATGCCAATGCCAACAACCAAGTTCAAAACATGGTTAACGGTAACGGTGCCTCTGGCTCTGCCAGTGGCTCAGCGTCAGCCGCTGCCTCAGCTACTGCCGGATCTAGCACTAACGCAAGTGCATCCGCCGCAGCTAGTGCTGCTGCCAAGGCGTCTACCTCTACCAGTGTCGCTACCACAAAGGTAGCTACAAGCACGGGTAACAAGGTTGTCGCCAAGACAGTTAAGTCGTTGCCTGCAACTGGTGCCGAAATGGCTCTGTTGCCTGGTGCGATGAGCGCTTTTGCTCTAGCAGCCCGCAAGTATTTGCTGGCTCGCAAAGAAGCAAGTCTCTTGGCCTAACAACCTCGAGATAAAGAAAGAGACCCGAAAGGGTCTTTTTCTTTTTGTTCCAAGATTTTTAGTTACTTAACGGATATAATGTACTGATGAGCGATAAGAACCGTAAAGCTGATTTAGCAGAAATCCTACGGATTGCCGATAAAACAGCTCGCATTAAGTCTATTGAGACCGAAATGGGTACGCCTTCGTTTTGGCAGGAGCATCAAAAAGCTGCCAAACTAACCCAGGAATTAAAACACTTACAAGATTTCGTTGCTAAATTTGAGCTGGCGGAATCTGACGCTGAGCTAGAAAAACTAGAAGAGGAAGTATTTTTTTCTGGTGAACACGACGACTCTTCGGCGTTTGTTGCCGTTCATTCTGGTTCTGGTGGTGTTGAAGCCCAAGACTGGGCCGAAGTGTTACTGCGGATGTATACGCGCTATGGAGAAAGGGCGGACTACAGAGTTTCTTTACTAGACCAGCAGGATGGCGAAGAAGCGGGTATTAAAAGCGCAACGCTACTAATAGAGGGGTTTAGAGCATATGGCAAACTTAAAGCCGAAAATGGTGTTCATCGCTTAGTGCGAATTAGCCCCTTTGATGCAGATAAATCTCGCCACACATCTTTTGCTTTAGTGGAGGTGGTACCAGAAGTCGAGGGAGGCAAAGAAATTGAGGTAAAACCTGATGAAGTAAGAATAGATGTTTATCGTGCAGGGGGTCATGGAGGACAGGGAGTCAATACTACCGATTCTGCTGTCCGTATTACACACATTTCGACCAATATTGTTGTTACCTGTCAGAATGAGCGATCACAATTGCAAAACAAGCTCCAAGCGCTTAAAATTCTTCAAGGCAAGCTTCAACTGTTGGATGATGAGAAAAGACGGATCTCCAACCAGAATCTTAAAGGTGAACCAGTATTAGCTTCATGGGGTAACCAGATCCGCTCTTACGTTCTGCAGCCGTACCAAATGGTAAAAGACTTAAGAAGCGGCTATGAAACATCGGGTGTTGATGATGTTCTGGATGGTCGCTTAGAAAATATATTAGAGGCAAACATAAAACACTTCGCTAACTTAAAGAAAGGATAGAATATGGCATTACCAAATTTCGGACAGATGAAAGATATGTACGGTTTAGCAAAAAAAGCTAAACAGATGCAAAAAGAACTTAAAGACCTAGAAGTTGAGGGACGCTCAGCAAACGGTGAGGTAACTGTTGTTGTTAGCGGTGAAATGAAGATTGTTTCTATAGATATCTCAGAACATATGCTTGAACCCAGTAAGAAGCGTGAGCTAGAAGATATTATCAAAGAAACAGTTGCGAAAGCTCTTGCTACCGCCCAAAGCGAATCTGCCACTCGAATGCAGCCGCTACTTAAGGATATGAATTTCCCAGGAATGTAATGATTGCGATCATCGGATTAGGTAATCCAGGAGAAAAGTACGACAACACCCGCCATAACGCTGGGTTTTTGACGATCGGAAGATTGGCAGTAAAGCTTGGTACCGAGCTACAGGAGAGTAAGAAGAAGCCAGCGCTAATGTATGCTAGAACTACAGATTACGAACTGATCGTACCATTAACTTATGTCAACAACTCTGGGGAAGCAGTTGCTAAGGTTCAGCAGAAACATAATGTGGAGCTAAACGATATTTGGGTCGTTCATGACGATACCGAAATTCCTTTTGGCGAGTTCCGAGTCAAGCGTGGAGGTACTAGCGGTGGCCATAACGGTATAAAGTCAATCGATGAAGCAATCGGTGCTGACTATTGGCGAATTCGTATTGGCGTTGGCCGTCCGGAGAACCGCAATTTTGATCTAGCTGATTACGTATTAAGTAATTTTACGTCTGAAGAGCAAAAGACTTTGCCGTCAATAATTGACCAAGTGACGGATTACCTGGTACAATCTCTCAAAGACAAGCAAATTCAAGCAATAACACTTAATGGCACGACCAAAAACAATTAACGAACCAGTCGAGGAAGAGAAGCTAGCAGAAGCCGAGGCAGAAATTATGCCTCATCACGCTACTGAAGCCAGTGCAGATGAAGCAGCTGGTAATGTTGACGAGCAAGCTGAAGTTGAGACTTCTACTGAAGAAGGCGCAGATTTAGATCAAGCCTTACCAGCTGAAGTTACGGCGATACATGTCGGTAACGAATCTGCCACAGATTTAAATAATAAAGAGTCTGATCACGAAAAGTCTAAGCTTGAGCGAAAAAAAGATGCTAAGGCTGAACGCTTGGCTGCTAAAAGCGAAAAGATTGCTGCTTCCAAGGAAGAGCACGAGGCAAAGAGCCGCCACTCAAAGAAATTCCTAGCAGCCAAAGCTAAAGTTGAGCCAGGTAAACTTTACCAGATGGCAGAAGCTCTAACTTTAATTAAAGAATTATCTGTTTCTAAGTTTGATGGTTCAATTGAAATCCACCTCCGTTTAAACAAAAAGAAAGCCAAAGGTTCAACAGAGTCTAGTCGTGGTGTTGTTCATATGCCACACGGTACCGGTAAAGATAAAAAAGTCGTTGTTTTGGACGAGAAGATGATTGAAGAGATCGCAAAAACCAAGAAACTAGATTTTGATATCTGTATTGCTTCACCAGAACTAATGCCGAAAGTTGCTAAAATCGCAAAGATCTTAGGTCCAAAAGGCAAGATGCCAGATCCTAAATCCGGTACTGTTACAAATGATCCGAAAAAAGTAATGGAAGAGATTAAAAGCGGTAAAACAGAATACCGAGTTGATGCTAGTGGTATTGTTCACCAGATTATAGGCAAGGTTTCATGGGAAGATGCAAAATTGATCGAAAACGCTAAGGTAGTAATGGCAATATATCCGAAATCCCGTCTTAACAGTGCTTTTATTACTGCCTCCATCGCTCCATCAATTCCTTTAGACCTAAGCAAATTCTAGGATGTTGAACCGGCTGGTCGCCCCGCTGGTTTTCATTATTGCTCTTGCTGCCCTGGCTTTTGTTATGCAAACGCTAGGGAACTCATCGCCAGCTAATAAGCCCCTGACTGGTCCAGAGCTTTTAAAACAATATGAGATCGTAGAGATTGCTCCGCCAGTTGCAAGCTTAACGGATAAAGACAATAAGAAGGTTGATCTACAACCACTCTTAACCAAACCAACATTAATAACGTTTTGGAGCGTCAATTGCGGAGAATGCGAGACAGGCATACCGTTACTGAACGAATTTTCTAAAAACCATAGCCAAATAACTCAACTACTAATTTCCGAAAAAGACGAACCAAAGGATGCAGAAGAGAAACTAAAATCTCTTGATGTAACTCTTGGAACCTATTACGACCTCGATGGCTCAGCAGTTCAGAGTTGGGAAGCGCAGACGATGCCCGCCTCATTTTTTGTAATTAACGGCAAAGTAAAATATTTTTTCCCTGGGAGAATTAGCCAAGAGCACCTAGACGCATTGTTGACGGTTCAGTAGTTTTTTGCGATAATATTTGAGCTACGAAGACAGTAGGTGCTCCCCGAAAGGGATAAAGCTTAATTTCCTACCGAGGGCAGAACCAACGTTCTCCTTACTTCGTATACAAAAGGAGATTTTTTAATGCCAATACTAAGAGCCCAAAAAGAAGAGTTAGTCACAAGACTTATTTCGGAGTTGCAAGACTCTCGTGTCAGCATAATCTTTGCCTACAAGGCATTGAATATGAAGGCTAATGATACTTTGCGTACTAAAGCTTTTAATGCAGGTGCCAAGGTAAAGATGGTTTCCAATAACCTCTTGAAGTTAATTCTAAAAGGTACTGGAAAAGAAATTGAAATTCCTTCGAAACAGTTGGCTATCTCTTATGGCTTTAATGATGAGGTTGAAGCAGCTAAGGTACTAGTGGATTTTGCTAAAGAAACAGAAACTTTAGAAATCCTAGGTGGTTGGGTTGATGGCAACTTCTTTGATGCCACTCAAGTTAAAACCCTCTCTTCACTACCAAACAAAGAAACCCTTCATGCTCAGTTAGTTGGACGTTTGGGTGGTCTGATTGGATCTTTGGCCTACTCCCTAAATTATCCAATCCAGAAGTTCGCCTTTGTTATAGAGGCAGTTAAGTCTGCTCAACCACAGTCCGCAGTAGCAGAAACTCCAAAGAGTGAAGAGGCTCCTGTTGCAGAAGAGCCTAAGACCGAAGAGTCCTCTGAAGTTACCGAAACTCCTACGGAGGAACCAAAAGAAGAAACTAACGAATCCCCAGCCGAAGAGAACACCGAAGCAGGGGAGTCGGAAGAAGTTAAGGAAGAATTAAAGAAGAAGTAAAGGAGACAAATGAGTGAAAAAACAGATAAATTGATTGATCAAATTGCCGAGTTATCGGTAATGGAATTGAGTGAATTGGTAAAAGCCATTGAAGAGAAGTTTGGTGTTAGCGCCATGCCAGTAATGGCAGCCGGTGCTCCTGTTGCCGGTGGTGCCGCTCCTGCGGAAGCCGCAGAAGAGAAGTCTGAGTACAACGTTGTTCTAACCGCTTCAGGCGAGCAGAAGATTGCTGTTATTAAGGCTGTCCGTGAGATTAAACAGGACTTAGGCTTGAAAGAAGCCAAAGACTTGGTTGATGCTGCTCCAAAAGAGCTTGGTGTTATGAAGAAAGCCGACGCCGAAGAAGCTAAGAAAAAGCTTGAAGAAGCTGGCGCTACTGTTGAATTGAAGTAACATCTGATAGTAAAAAAAGAAGGCCGTCTGGGAAATCCCAGACGGCCTTTGAGTTGGTGTTGGCTGTTACCAGCTTGCACCAGATGATGAGTCACCCCCACCGCCCCAGCTTCCACCGGACGAGGAATCACTTCCGCTGCTCCAGCTACTGCCAGAACTGCTGTCCCAAGAGCTACTCGAGCTGCTTGCGTACGACGCTTGGCGCCGTGCGCTCTCTTCTTCCTCACGCTCTCGACGGGCTGCTGCTTCCGCCGCTTGACGTGCTGCTTCAGCCTCCTCGTAGTCGCGTTGAGCTCGACGAGCAGCTGACTGCCAGTCGTTCTCAACGTTATCGAGGAGTGTCATCATCATCAGGTAGTCAGCCGGTCCGTTGACTGGCTGAAACCTGAAGCTAGACAGCTGTTGCGAACCTCCGTAGCGTTTGACTTTCCGTAGGTAGTCTTCGCGTGTGGAGTCCATCTGAGCCAATCGTTTCTCGAACTCGGCCTTGGCCTTGTCGAGCTCCTTGCAGCTACGCACTGTGCGTTGTGCCTGAGCGATCGCCTCATCGAACTTACTCGCAGCTAACTCGGCGTTCCGGCGGGCATTGAGGTGTCGCTTTTCGCCGATCTGTCGCTGGGCCTTTTCGAGGTCTCTCTGCCCGTCTGTGAGTTGCGCCTGTGCCGCAGAAAGAAACTTAGCCGGCTCCTTAGACTTGTGGACCTTAGATGCCTGCGTGAGGACACGGCTTGCGTCTCCCGTCTCCAGGGTTACTTGCTTCAGCTTCTTCTGTGCGGTGTCGATCGACTCGACAGCCGATTTAACCGCGTTATTGAGGACTGCTGCCTGTTGGGCTGCCTTCCGGTAGAGCTCGTCGGCCTTCTGGGCCTGTTGCACCACCTCTTCGACAGTGACAGCTCCAGCGAGTACTCCCGCCAACTGATCTTCCGCTCGGCGAGCCAGGGCGAAGGTCGTCCTGGGGTCGTCGTTCGGGTCGACGACTGTATCGCCGACATACGGTTCGGACTCCAGCCGGTTGGATCGGCTTAGCTCAATCGCAGAGGTCAGCTGCTCGAATTCAGCAGAGACAGTCGTCTCGGCTTTCTTCAGGTCGTTTAGCTTCTCGACGAAAGCTACCGGATCGGTCAGTGCCAGGTCGTTGGTCGACTTGTAGAGTGACTGATCGGTACTGTCGTCGCCAGCCAGAGGGTGGTTTGATAGCCAACGCTCGGGGATGCCCATGGAGCGGGCTTGGGCCAAAAGCGCATCGTACGTCTTCGACGGAAAATGCTGCTCGGCCGTCATGTCTCTTGCGGCAATCGCCGCTTTGAGATCGTTCCAGCTTTGGACGTTCGCCTCGAACCTCGCTTGAAGTGAATCCGCCAGTTCTTTTGGGCTGATCTTGATCACCTTAGTTTCCGGCTCGAAGAGGCTGTCCTTGTTGACCTGCCCGGTATCGAAGTCGAAAGCCTCATCAAGCCTTTCGATTGCCCGCTCAAGCGGTTTGAGGCTGAAGAAGGTCGCCTCATTGGCCAGCATCTTACAGCTCTCCGTGAGCTGACGAAGGGCCTCAACTCCGACGTACATCTCGTCAACTTCTTTGGTAACCGATGAGTATAGCTCGGCGGTTTTGCCAGTTACTCCTGTGAGGGAAAGAATGTCACCGCGGTCGCCGTAAAGCTTGAAGAACTGTTGGGAGGCGTTGGTTACCATTGCCAGGCGCTGTCCAACCTCTTTGTTGAAGCGCAGTCGAAGCCCATTCCTCTTTCCCGATCTGCCGGCAATGAGGAATATGGCTAGGAAAAAGGCCCCTAAGGTTAGCACCCACTTAAAGACAAGCTGGAGAAAAAGTCGTGCTGCAACACGCTCTTTCTCGTTCACGGTGAATTCCAGCGCATCAGCGCTAACTTTTGTCGCTGCTGCCGTTGAGAGCATCTCCGTACGGTCGCCACTGTCGCGAGCCTTCCGGGCGTCTGCTAGCGCTTTTTTGTAGTCGCTAACATCATTTGGAAGGTACTCCTTCTTGTTGAGCAGGTCGCCCAAACGGACAATCTGTTCGCCAAGAGTCGACTTTGCTGCTAACAACGCTCGTTCTTCAGCTTCCTTCCGAGCAGCTTCCTTCCGAGCCGCAATTCGGTCCGGGTCAGTCTGATCGAAAAGGTAGCTATCGACGGCCGTCATCATGTTGATGATGCCGTTTTTCGGATCCTTTCGTTGAGCCTGAACCGACGCCTTGAAGATGTCTGTATATGGCTCGTGGGCGTCGTTTCGAAAGTTGAGTTCAGCTTCGAACTTACTTCCTGCCAGGAAGCGATACTTCCGTGGATTGTAAGCAAGTAAGAAGATCTGCGACTTCGCCATATCGAACGACGGGTAACGCTGACCCCACTGTTGGGAGAGATAGTTGATGGCGTTCGCCGCCAGTTGATCGCCATCGCCAGAACCTGGTAGAGTTTCGACGAGAACGACGTAATAGGGGAAGTGGCAGCTTTTTGCCGCCTTGTTGATATCGTCAATCCCGGAATTGCCAATCATTGGTGGGTTAAACCCTCCGGGAATTGTGTAGACGAACTGCCCCTCACGTAAAGTGGGGACTTCGAGTTGAGCGCATGCAGTTCCGGTGAAGAGCGCAGCGACGATGACGAGTAAGATGCGTATTTTCATATTGTCACCGATGTGTGAAAGAACGGTAACGGACAAATCCGTTACGTTTACTGGTGCATTTTACCCGAAAAACAAGGGGTTGTCCAGGGGTCAGAGGCGGTTTTTGCTATTGACGTAAAGTAACCTTAGGGATACGCTTGGGTTACCATGACCGACAAAATAATTGGAGTTAAAGAGCTTAGAGAAAATATAGATAAATATGCCGCCCAAGTAAAAGCCGGTCGGTCTATTACCGTAGTCAAACGCTCTGAACCACTGTTCAGGTTGACGCCTGTGGATGATGACGATGATGCGAACTGGGAAACAATGATTGATTTTCGTAAATTCCCTGGATATGAGAACGGCATACCCGTCGATGATCTAATCACTCGTATAGAGAAAATAAATGCCGACGAAGACAAAGAATTGTTAACCAAGGGCAAGGGTCGTGGACAAAGTCGACAAATCGCTAAAAAAATTCAATCGCACTGATCGAAATCGTGCTCTTGCGGCTTTCAGAAAGCTCAAGGCGGGTGACTTTAGTAATCTCGATGTCAAACAGCTGAAAGATGCGGCAAATTTGTACCGAGCTCGGACTGGTAATTTGAGAATTGTCTATAAAAAAACTGGAAATATCGTTGAAATACTTGACGTGACTCACCGCTCCGAAAAAACCTACCGAGATATTTAGTTCTACAATACCAACAGTCTCTGCTAAGCTAACAGTAAGGAGGCTCATGGACGAAACTGCACTCAAGCTCAATAAACTTCGCACCTTCAACTGGGTGATGTTTTTCTTGCACGCTGCTCAGGGCGTGGCGATTCTCCTGCTTAGTACCAATTTCAAACTGCCTGTTACCGCCAGCTACCTCACCTTTGACGCCTCCACACAATCGCTCCTGCCAGCTTCCAGCGAACTGTTCCGTCTGTCGCTGGCTTGGCTAGTGGCGGCCTTTTTCTTCATCTCGGCTTTTGCCCATTTAAGCATCGCTACCTATTACAACAAAACCTACAACGCCAATCTCTTGCGCGGCCTCAACAGAGCCCGTTGGTGGGAGTACTCAATCTCGGCAACGATCATGCTCATTGCTATCGCTATGTTGGTGGGCATTTACGATTTCGGCGCCTTGGTGCTGATCTTTGGTCTGGGAGTGGTGATGAATATGATGGGCCTGATGATGGAAACGCACAATCAAGGCGTGCTGGAACGGGGCGAGAAGCCCAACTGGCTGGCTTTCAAGATCGGAACATGGGCCGGCGTTATTCCCTGGCTAATAATTGCTCTCGGCTTTTACTGGAGTGCGAAATTTAGCGGTGCCCAACCACCGACGTTTGTCTACTGGATTTATGTCTCGATCTTCGTTTTCTTCAACTGCTTCGCCATCAATATGGTTCTGCAGTACAAGCAGGTCGGCAAATGGCGCGACTACCTCTACGGCGAACGCGCGTTTATTATCTTGAGCTTAGTCGCCAAAAGCTTGTTGGCCTGGCAAGTCTTCGCCGGCACGTTACGGCCGTGAGTTTAGGCAACCAGTTTCTTTGAATACATAGAAAGTTTGTGCTGCGGACGATCACTTAGAGGCATTGACTCCTACGGGTTCTGTTGGTATACTGTCGGCACATAATCAAGCGTCGTCAACGATGATGCTTGGAGGAAGATTATGAGAAAAGATAAAGATTCGTTCTATGTACTTCGCAAATTCGTTGTAGACGGTAAGGAGGTGATCCCAATGGGGTTGCAGGAGTCTGCTACGCGGAAACTCTCGCTTCTCGTCGCGGGTAAGGTCGGCAACCGCATTTTCCTGGTGCTCCTACCAGGAACTATTGTCGCTGCTAGCGACTGGGAGTTCGCCAAGGGCCCGCAGCTTCTAGCGGAGTTTTGCCTGAGGAGACTGGGTCTGTTGGCTTATTTCTCCCGGATGCGCAGAACCGTTCCCACCGATTTCGATTGGTGGGGACACGCGTTCGTCGTGAGGGAAGACGACAAAATCGTTCTTTACGACGTTGACGATTACCCACTGACCGAAGAAGTCGGGAAGGTGGCACAGCTTGCCTTTGCCTAACTCGTCAGCCCTTCCTTTCAGCTCGTGGCTCTGGATTGATTTCCAGGGCCTCTTCTTTTTGTCTCGAAGATGTTATGTACGTATCTCTACGGCGAACGAGAGTATGTTATCCTGTCTCTCGTCGCTAAGAGTCTATTTGCTTGGCAGGTCTTCGCCGGAACCCTCCGCCCGTAGAACTAACATAAGTTTTAGTTTACAATCGGATGATCCTAAACAGGAGGTACATTTACGTTGGTAAGAAAGGTATTAGCTTTTGATTTCGACGGTGTGATAATAGATTTCTTCGGCCACTTCCGAGTCTTCGCCAATGATCAGCTGGGAACTAATGTCAGTAATGACGAGTGCCTCTGGCATGACCTTGGTAAGTGTTTTGGCGTGGATAGCGACCGAATGCGTTCCGTCCACGAAAAGTGGGAAACCACTTTCAGTCATGACGTACTTCAGCCGATCGACGGAGCACTTGAGTCCCTCGCGGTCCTGTCATCGAGATATGATATTGCCATCGTCACCAGTCGCAAAAGGGAGCTAGAGACAGTCACCCGCGATTGGTTTGAGAAGAGCTTTCCCCAGGCCAGCATCCACTTTGCGATGGGTCGGAACAACCCCTATGCTGGGGCGGATGGTCGATTGTATAAGCCACAAGTGGCTGAACTGATTGGTGCGATTGCCCTTGTGGAGGACAATGAGGAGGAGTTCGTCCACTGGGATTCCAGCAGTGTCGAACCAATTTGTTTCGCTCATCCCTGGAATGAATGCCTTATAGAAACTCACCCACATATTTTGCGTCTCCGTTGGCCGCAAATCATGGAGCGTTTCCTTGGCTAGGTCGTCCGACCTAGCCAATTTCTTTTTAATTAAAATGCTGGCGCGACTACCTCTACGGCGAACGGACGTTTATTATATTGAGCTTGGTTGCCAAAAGCTTACTCGCCTGGCAAGTTTTCGCCGGCACCCTCCGGCCATGAGAGAAGTCTGGCGTCAGAGCTAACTTCTAAAGTATCTAGGGCAAATGAAATAGCGCCTCATGACACAGAGGGTCATGAGGCGCCGAAGTGAGACTATTTGGCCAGCTCGTAGAGTCTGGGGAAGAATCCCTTTAGTTTACGAACCGCGGCTTTAGGGTCTGACATCTCCGTGAGTGCTATCTCTAGCCTCACTATACCTCCCGGCGTACTTGCTGGTGGTTCGATGCGGCTTTCGACGTCCATTGGCAGTAGCGGTCTTAGTGTCTGGATCAGTTCTTTTGCTCGACCGCCCCTGACAGAATGATCGTCGATCATCTTTTCGTCAGGTATAAGGCGCCTACCTCCGCGAATAGTAACGCCTTCAATCTCGATCCACCAGGTCCAGAGCTCGTTCTCTAGAATATCGTCTTGCTTGCAAACTGCCCAGTGACCCTGCCCGTTCAGTGTAATTTCCTTTGGATTCAAGTTACGACCTCCTTGGGCGTTTGCCCGAAAGTGTTACCTGCACTATAGCAAGTTCCGGACACAAATCAAGATAAGAACCTAAGATTGCGACAAGAGTTCGTAGGTGGGTACTTTCTCTTTTACACGTCCCGGTGTATATTCCAGCTAAAGGATAAAGAGAAATGGATCAGACACTCACCGAATCATTGGAGAAGATTGTATCTTACGAACCCAAGAAGTTAAAGAGGGAGTATGGGGACTTTCAATTCACCGACGTTGGTTCACAGATCGAATCATTGATACACTTCGCTTCCGTGGTGAAGGAGTCCCCAGATATATTTGGAAAGATCCCCGACTCGCATAAAGCAGATTTTGCAAATCAGATATCTCAACTGGCGGGTTTAGTTGAAGAGATAAATAATTTTGACCCGCAGACAGTACAAGATCCATTAGCGGTTAGAAACCAGCTAGCTGACAGGCTTAGGAATGCTTATTCGGGACTATTTGACTACACTCGTCTTTATGATTTTGAAAGCTTAAAGAACGCTGTAAGTCTTTCGACTTTGACTAATTTGACCGACGAAGCCCGAAAGACTGTTAAGGAAAGCCGCGAAAAAAATAAACAACTCGAAAAAATACTTGCCTCCGCAAAATCAACAACGACGGTCGGTGCGGTAGATAGTTACTCCGGAGTATTTAAGAAGCAGTCGAAGATCAACATGTGGATGGCCATAGTTGGCGGTATCGTTCTTTTGGCGGTGGTTGTGGTGCTGATTATTCTAACCCTGAAGGTTTCCAGTGATGTATCGGACGCAGTGAAAGGAGCCCAGTCGTCCCAACAGATCGTGGCATTGATTGTTGTTAAGCTTTTCTATCTCGCTATTTCTATCTTCGCAGTTCAGCTACTGTCACGCTTCACTTTTGCAAATGTGCATTTGATGACCATTAATGACCATAAGGAGAATAGTCTTCATATATTCGCCCTTCTTCTCACAAGCTATAAAGGCACTCAAATTGAGGGCGTACTACTTGAGTCGATGGTTAGGTCGTTGACCGAGCTCCACGAAACTGGGTTTATTCCTGGTAAGGATTTGTCTAAAGACAGCCCCGACATACTGAATATTGTTAAAGACTTCGGCAAGCCCCATTAGATACGGATGACAAAAGGCGACTCTATTTCGATCAGAAGATTCGTAATTTCCGCAAAACTTCCGTATAAAAAATCCGGGTCGAGCAACTATGCACTCGACCCGGTGTAGAAATTAGGGGACGGTTCTCTTTCGACCTGAAGATTCGTAATTTCCGCAAAACTTCCGTCCTTCGACTACTCTCAGGGTAAACCACTTCGACCCGGCTCAAAGTAAACCATGTCCATTTGGCCAGTTCAGGGGTAAGAAAGAGCCGCACGGTGAAACCAAGCGGCTAATTGAAGCGGGAATTTATGCGGGTTCTGGATCATAGCAAAAGATGATCGGCTTGGATCCGGGCGGCTCGACAATAACCACGCAGTCAAATGCCGTACTGCAATGAGGGCATTTAAAGTAGGATTTGCCCTCCTTTTGCTCAACCGCGCGAAACACACTATGTCCTAGGTTGGCAGGCCATTTCAATCTGCCCACTCCGGGACTTAGAACGCACCCAGGTTCAACGTAGAGTTCTTTGTCGAGTAGCACGCTAAACACTACGTCTTCGCAACCAGGTTGATAGCATACAGCTTCAACCAGATCGTCGGTATTAAATGAGCTCACGGATTTCACCTCTTTCACACAACTCTTCGTGCGGTAGCATAGTAGCATAATTCGCTCAACCTTTCCAGAGGCAGAGAAGGTGACGGTTCTCTCCCGGCCTGAAAATTCGTAATTTCCGCAAAACTTCCGCCATTTTTCACCTTCGCTAGTTGACTTTCGAGTCATTTTTTGGTAGCATTACCCCAATTCGGAGCAATTCCGTGTTGCTTCACAAATTGGAGTGAATGATGACCAAACGCAAGGTAATCTTGAGCTATCCGCCCGCATCGTCTGTTTGGCACTTGCCAGCGGGCATCGCCCAACTGGCGGTGATCTTACAGGAGCAAGGGCATGAGGTTCTCCAGCGGTATGGTCACATACTCGGTCTGGAATACCTTTTGCTCTCGCGCGACCAAGAAAGAATCTCGAAGGCGCTTTCGATCGTTCGTGACCCCAAGAGCGACATTCAGTCGCTTTACCAGGCTCGCATGACGTTCGAAGACGTTTCGCTTGCAATCCCGAACAACGATAAGAAGTTTGTGGTTGAGCGAAACAACGTCGTCTTTGTCTCTGGCTACTACAACGGCACTGTCGAGTCTGCCTTGGAAGCGGTGAGCAACCGAGAGAGCCATCTCTGGTTCGACTACTTCCATGATGTTGAGCTGTCAGTGGCCGAAGTTTTCGACCCAGACGTTTATGGCATAAGCATTTCCGATGAGCGTCAGCTCATCCAGGGACTGATCTTGGCCTCGATGGTCAAAGACGCCCTGCCGGAATGCTTGGTAATCATCGGTGGTAACTTCTGGTCGCGTGTTGTGACGGAAGAGAGCGCGCCCAAGCTAGCGCCGCTACTCAACATCTGCGACGCGATCGTCTATGCCGAGGGGTTTCAACCCCTAAGCACCATCGTCGAAGCGCTCAATGTCGAAAACGCACCGGGCACAATGTGGAGAGACAAGAGCGGTAACGTTCGACTCAACCCACCGCCGACGGTTCTGACACTGTTCGAGACGCTTCCGACGCCGATCTATGACGGTGGGGCAGCTCAATGGGCTTCTGATGCAGTGTACCCGCTGTATACGATGTCCAACTGCATCCACGCCTGTGAGTTCTGCGCGATCAGTGCACAGAGTGACAGCTTCTTGGGCAAGCCGAGGGTGATGAGCCCTGAACGGATTGTCGAGCATATGATCACGCTCGGCGGCCATTGGTTCGACTTCACAGATGAGCTAATGCCCGTTCAGAGGCAGATTAACATTGGCGAGGAACTGCGCCGGCGAGGTTACGAAGCCGTCTGGCAGTGTTACTTGACGATCACGGATAACCTCCTTGATCCGAAAGTATGCCAACAGCTTTTCGAGGCTGGCTGCCGATGCGTTCAGTTGGGGCTAGAAACGCTGACCCCTACAACTCTCGATCAAGCGAACAAGCGCTGGAACCACCCCGAAAACTACGGTCGCATTTTGCGCAACCTGAAGGAAGCGGGAATCCAGAACCATATTTTCCTGATCGCTGGGATTCCGGGAGAGCGTCAGACGGATACCCTCCGCTGGCTACCGTTCTTGGAAGAGTACGGCGACGCGATTACGACTATCAAGTCTGGACGCTACCGTCTTGCTCGTCGGTCTCCGGACGAAACGGTGATGGGGCTAAGTAGCGAATCGGAAATCGAACGATGGCTTCAAAAGCAACCGGAGAAATCACGCGAGTCTCGACGTAGGCATATCGAGTTGTTGCACGGTACAATTCGAATGTTGCCCGATAAGCTTCCGCTTCAGCTGAATCGGGGGTTCGAGTACATCGGTGCTGAACGTTCGGTTCGCAAAGACGTCGAAGCGTTGCGAGACGTGCTTGAGCAGGCGTGTAGGGAGAACCCCTACTACCGAGCAACTTCGACGATTCCGTGGTGGATAAATCGAAGAAGCTTCACCTGGGATCAGCTGGCGGAAGCGAACCGGCAACTTCCCAATGAAGAGCCCGCACCTAACCTGGACCGTGCTCTCAACAGGATTGGTGGCATCGTTCGTCACGAGCTTGGCAGAGAGGCGACGTTTCACAACTATCACGATGCTCTGGAGTTCGCCAGGACTCTGTAGCGATTCCGACCCTAGGGGGTGGCTTTGTAGCCGCCCCTGTTTTTTATTACGACTAAATTGACAAGAGCTCGACCAAAAGGTCGAGCTCTTACGTTGCTCAAAACAGGGGCGGACGGGCAAGATTGTCTTGCCCAGGAAAGGGGTGGTGCCCCGGGAAGGATTTGAACCTCCGATCTCTCCCTAATCCGGGAAGCGCTCTACCAGGCTGAGCTACCAGGGCACCGAGTGGACAGTTTATCGTCCGCCTCTGCTTTAATTTAAGGATTACAACGTTGCCGCATTGTAGCCTGTAAAATTCTCGGTGTCAACACAATGTGCCAATACGATCTCCGCATCATGCTTGTTTCATGACCCGTCTCTTTTATTCTTTCTCAAGGATCTGTTTGATTTTCGGCACCGCTCGTTGCTGGTTCGGCCAGGTTAAAGCATTCTCCAGCTCGTCTAGAGTGTACCAGCCATGCTCTTCGTCACCCTCCAAGTAGTGTACGTTGACATTGGGGATTTCGATCAAAAAAGCCCACTCAGTAGAGAGCTTGTCCCATTCTTTCAACTCAACCACCTCTTTGTGATCGAGATTTGTTACCGATATTGGTTCTACTCCTAGCTCTTCAATAGTCTCTCGTCGGGCAGCTTGTTCTAGTGTTTCTTCCGGGATATTATCGCCGACGTGCCCACTCAAAACAGTGTTAAAGCAACGATGATTATGCTGAACGAAGAATTCCTTCTGCCCGTTGTTATTGCGGTAGGTAAACATCAAAATCTTGGTAACTTCTTTCATATCAGAATCGTACCGGAAATTAATACCATGTCCATTTGCCTGGTCTAGGGGTAGAATTGGGAAAATGGAATTATCTCGCGAAGAATACTTAAACACTTTAGCAAGGAAGATCACTGCCGGCGGGGCGTTATTTTTCAACAACAAAAACGAGCTACTTCTAGTGAAGCCAAACTACAAAGATAATTGGAATATTCCAGGCGGGGTGACAGAAGCAGCAGAGGCGCCGTGGGAAGCATGTCAACGGGAAGTGATGGAAGAGATAGGTCTCAATAGAAGTATTAATCAACTTCTCTGTATCGACCATAAGTATGTTCCCGAAGAAAAAGCTGCCGAGAGTCTGCAGTTCATTTTTTACGGAGGTGTTCTAACTGAAGAGGAGATTGCCAAAATCAAGCTTCAAGATAGCGAACTGACAGAGTTTAGATTTGTGCCGATGAGAGAGGCGTTAAAAATGGTGAGCCAAGGTATGGCTCGGCGCTTGCCCATGTGCGAGGAGGCAATCAGGGATGGTCAAACCCGACTCATTAGCAAGATGGAAGAAAGCTCCTAATGCATAATCACGTGTCCAAAGATTTCGTCTGTCCTATTGACAGATTGGTGAGTAGAATTTTGAGGTATGAAAATATTTGTAAGCGTTAAGGCTGGGGCAGGGGAGAACAAGATCGAACAGATTGACACAACACATTATGCCGTCAGTGTGACAGCACCGCCGGTGCGCAGTCAGGCCAACGTGGCAGTACTGAAGCTTCTAGCCGAGCATCTAAATTTGCCACAATCACTTTTCACCATCAAGCGTGGGGAACATTCTAGACAGAAAACAATTGAGATTTTGACAAATAAAAAATTACTGTAACGTGAATATATGAAGAAGATTTGGTGGGTAGTAATAGCTGTGGTCGTGATTGCAGTTGTATTGTTGGTTGGAGGTGAGATTGTTAAGCGCCAAGGCGGTTCCCATAGCCAAACAAGCAGTAAAGAGGTTGAAGCAACCCCAACTATTACCGCCAGTTTTGTCGACCCAACTAAGATAGCTGCTATTACTAAGTTTCGAAGTTGCCAAGGACATATTGTTGTACCGCAAGACGGTTCAGAGGTGCGAAGCAACATGAAACACTATCTCTACTTAAAGAAAGAATTTACCTCAGCTCGACGACTAGTTGAGCTATACGCCCCATTCGACGGATTTGTCAGTGACATCTATAAAGGCGACGAAGATTTTAGCGATCGTAATCCGGCTTCGCGAGACCTAACCGTAAGCAAGTCTAAGGGTTTGAGTGCTCGCGCTGATTGGGGTTTCTCGTTCTTGCACATTGAGCCGCGCGACGGCCTGAAAGAAGGCGATGCTGTTAAGGCCGGAGAGTTGCTCGGCTATGTTTCGCTAGAACTAATACCGCCCTATTACGCTTTTGACGTAGTTTATTCGAAGATGGGAACTTTCCCTAAGAAAATTGACAAGTGGAACAGTCCGTATGCGGCACTGGATTCGGCCTTTGCCCACATGGACAGCCAAGCTCTCGCTAAGTTTGCCGTGTTTGGTACAGATTCGGCTGATGACTTCGTAATTCCCAAAACAACTCGTGACGCCGCACCGTGCCAGTACGGTCCCGATGGAAGGCAGTTTGATCAAACCCGAACTGATGCCTGGTATAACGACTGGGTGGGCAATATAAATGATGCGGTAAACTAGGAGAATATGAAAAAGTTTAGGTGGATTATAGTTGCTGTAACATTACTCGCGATTTTCGGTGGGATTATAGGGTATAAATTGACCAGAAATAAAACTGCATCCGTACCGTCCGAGAACAGTAGCCAGGGAGAAAAAGACAACGCCGCTATCAAAGCTGGTAAACAGCTGACCTATAACGCATGTAGCGGTTCGGGCCCGAGAGAGCTAACTAGACTGCCGATGGAAGAGAGCGACTATGCAATGATTCTGCCTTACGGCCTAATGGTTGGTGGGCATGTGACTCCGATTGATCACCAGTACTTCTCGCCAACCGTCTTTAATTCACCGCGCGATACCTACCCTGTCTATGCTATGGCCGACTCAAAAATCGCTGAAATTTCTCAACGTACAAACGAACGAGGGACGGAATACAGATTTGTTTTTACAATGAGCTGTACCTTTCTTTACTATTACGACTTAGTGACGAGTTTAGCACCAGAGATACTATCTGAATATGAAAAAAATTTCGAAGGTCAACGCGCTCGGTTAAACATTGATGTGAAAGCCGGACAGTTGGTTGGTAAGATTGGTGGTCAAACGCTTGATTTTGCGGTGTGGGACACAACAAAACCACTAAAGAACTTCATCAACCCAAAAAGCTATGAGGGAGAAGTTTGGAAAATATACACCGCTGATCCACTCGATTATTATACGCCTGAGATTAAAACTATGGCTCTGGCCAAATATATTCGGACCATTTCACCGCTCTCAGGAAGAATAGATTATGATATTGACGGTAAGCTAATCGGGAACTGGTTTGTCAAAGGATCGGGCGGTTACGCCGGCCCAGGCAATGGGCGGGAAGGCTATTGGGCGGGACACCTGGCAATTGCGCCAGAGTATATAGATAATTCGGCAACCATAGTTTCATTTGGCTCCTGGAACGGTGGCGATGCTAAACAATGGGCGGTTAAGAGTCCTATTGATCCAGCTACTATCGGAGTTGAAAACGGACTAACAAAATACGAACTTTATGGTTACGACGAGATCACGAGCAACGGTTCCCGTTGGGATAATATGTCGCTTTACCACGACGCCAAAGTTAAAATTAATACTAGTCAGCTTGGTGGATGTGTCTTACTTCAACTAACAGACAAAAGAGTACTCAGGGTTGAGCAGTTCGCTAATAAAAAGTGTGCTGATGTGACTGCTTTTACCACTGTCGCAAGAACTTACGAAAGATAAAAGCAAGCTCGCGGGGACGGTCCGCGAGCTTTAGGGTGGGGGTGACTGGTTCTGAACCAGCCGGCCGATCTCTCGTAGGAGTGTTGACCCGATAATGGAGGCGCTGTTTCTGCTTTTCTCAACGTCGGCCTTACTTGGAGTTGGCCGACCCGCAAACGGCAAGAGCAGTAGATACTCCGCCCTTTCTAAACCGAATGTCAAAAACATCGAGTCGGTGGCGGGTATCACTTCCACTAGCTTGACGATCTGGACCATACAAGATCTTAGATCTTCAGTGAACTTTTGACCGTTGTCAGACAAGACAGCATCACTTAGCCATTCCGGCATAACTCGATTGCGGGCCACTTCCCTCATCGCAGGACAGAAAACCCCATTGCTCGCTCGGATTGGTTTATTTACCGCTTCGGGACCGTAGGTCTTCCAAAGGCCGAAAAATAAACTAACCGATACTAGTCGTGCCGCATCTTGAAGGACGCGGCTAGCTGATAACGATTGGACTACAATTTTTTCGGGCATCGCCGCCTCCTTAGAACGAACTGTCCCGATAATAGTTTAATTTTGAGAAATAAAAAAGAGCGCCGAATCCGCAAGATGCAGATACGGCGCATGGGTTACGTGTACGGAACTTGGTAGGGAACTAGCCACCACTCGAGGTTTGAGCCAAAGACGTCAAACCACAGTCGCATTCCGGGGCGAATCTTACCTTGTTCAGAAAAATGGGCGTACGTGCTCAAAGCCGAAACAGCTGACTGATTGGCTCGGTCTGGAATCCGATGGAAAATGCTTTCCTCGCTGAAGCCCAGTGCTCGGCCGTGGCGAGTAATCATTTTCAGACTTCCGTTGTGCGGTAGCAAGCGATCGTCTCCTTCACAATCGATAACGTAGCCATTTGCCAGAATCCACGCGAGATCGTGTTTCGGAATCTCTCGTCGAACGATTTCGTAAATGTCGTGACCATGGCCACACATTGAGCCATTGAGACGCAAACCACGATGGCACCGTGCCGCACCCTGGCCTTCACTTAGGGTCATGTCATACTTGTTTCCTTTGTCTTCGTAAGGACCTGCGTCTAGTCGTCCATAGGGGACAAAGATGCCTGTCCCAGGTCGGCCTTTACGGTTAGTCTTGAGAACGAAAGACGCTCCGCCATCACCCCAAAGGGTTGCGTCTTCATCTTCGTCGGCGGTGCCGGTTGATCCAGGCACATCTCCTGTTACCACGAGAGCAGCCTCAATGGACGGATCCAGGCGCATTGCACGGTACGCATAGACCATAGCTTTCACTCCGGAACAGCAAGCGTTAGAAAGGGAGACGCCTTCGGTCGGACCTAGCTCCAGATATTGGTGGACGAATGCGTCGCCTCCAGGGAAAGCATTGTTGGAGGTGGAACTACCAAAGGCGATGAAGCCAATCTTCCCAACCGTAAAGTCTGGGTCATTGATGTGTGCGTTCTCAATTGCTCGTTTAGCGCTGATTAGACCAAGCCCGTACGAATCGTCATCGGGTCGATACTGACGACTGACCACCCCGATCTTATCGGTGACTTCTTTGGCTGTTCGCGACGAGAGCCTTTCAAGCTCGGTTTCAAACTTTGACCATTCGTCACGTCGATTGGGGTCTTCGAGTAATGCACGGAGATTGGTTCTAATCCGATCCAAAGTTTCTTCATTTCCTTTGGCGAATCTATCTTCGGTTGGGGTGTCCCCCGAACCTATGATCTCGATCGGGTAGGGGTTAGGGAGCAGTTCGATCATGGGGGCCTCCTTGATTTGGAAAAGGGCGAACAATTTCGCTTGCTTATTTTCCCACCTTTCGACATGGAAAGCCAGAAGCTATGGTAAGGTAAGAAAATGATGATCGGTGGTTGGAACTTATTTTGGTTAGCGTTAGTAGCGGTGCTGTTATTCGTTATTTACATTCGTTCTCGTTAGCGTTAGAACAATAAAAGAAGGGAGGTGAATATTATGGAAAAACACTACGCTTGTCCTGGTGGTTGTGGCGGTATGTCAATGGACGAAAAGGCTTGTGATACTGAAGGGTGCGAAAAGTTTGGTCAGACGATGAAAGAATGCGAATGTCACGACAACGAACACGCCCAAGTTATGCAAGGGACCACGGAAGTTATCTAGCCATATCTGTACGTAAGGCGGTGTTACTGGTAAGATTTTAATATGCCTGAAAAGTTTCAGACAACTATTTTTTTAGTTCGGCACGGAGAAACTGACCGTCCATGGAAGGACAATATACCCATAGACTCCCAAAGACGTCTTACAGAGCGTGGAAAGAAACAAATCGTCTTAGTTGCCAAGTACTTAGCGGAGTTCCAACCTTCCGCACTGTTCACTAGCCCACTTCATCGTTGTGTTGAATCTGCCGAAATAATTAACAAACAGCTATCCCAGCAGCTGAATATTCAACAACAAAAAGAGTTGTTTGAGTACTACACACCAGAAAGAGACAGTGCGGTTACTAATCGGGTAGCTAATTTTATCGAAGAGGCAGTTAGGGAGTGGGCGGGACATCAAATCGTGGCAGTAACTCATCAAGACCCAATACAATTTGCGCTAGCTCATTATTTTAAAAAAAATCCTATTAATTTTCCTTGTGAGATGTCCGACGTTTATCGTTTAGTTTTTGCGGGAAAAATTTTGACTGAGGCAACACGACTCCAGCCGGCCTATGGACTTTAAGGTTACCGGGGTAGTAAAAGACTCTCTCGCCCGAACAGGCACTCTAAAAACTCCTCACGGCGAAGTTCAAACCCCTGTATTTATGCCAGTTGCAACCTCTGGTGCTGTTAAAACTTTGACTACCACCGAAGTCAAGGAACTGGGTGGGGAAATAATCTTAGGAAATACCTATCACTTACATCTTCGACCAGGCGAGAATTTGATCGAAGCAGAGGGCGGGTTACAGAAATGGATGAATTGGGAAGGGCCAATTTTAACTGACTCTGGTGGATACCAAGCTTTTTCTCTAGGAGCAACCCGTTCAAAACAAGCGAAAACTACTGACGAGGGAGTAAGATTCTTTTCTCACCTAGACGGTAATAAACTGTTTTTTACTCCTGAATCTGCAATAGACATCCAACTTAAGATTGGTAGTGATATCGTAATGGTTCTAGACGATTGCGCTCCCTACCCAGCAACAGATAAACGATTGCGTTTGGCTGTTAAAAGAACAGGAGAGTGGGCAAAAAGATCAACGGATCACTGGAAAAATTTAGAAGTAGGGGAGAGGGGAGTATTTGGAATCGTTCAAGGGGGGTTGAGCGAAGAGCTACGAAAACAGTCACTAAAAGATATCCAGGAACTGCCTTTTGACGGAGTCGCAGTGGGTGGGGTATCCGTAGGAGAGGGTAAAGAAAATATGCTTTCCGCTGTGGATTTCATTTCAGAAGATCTAGATAAGTCTCGGCCCCACTATTTAATGGGCGTTGGCGAACCAACTGATCTTATAAGAATGATTCATCGAGGGTTTGATATGTTCGATTGCGTTCTACCAACTCGTTTAGCCCGTCACGGTGCTTTTTGGACGACGGATTACAGAAGGGAGAACATCCGCCGGGCTAATTTCACTCATCGATCAAAACCACTGGATACCAAATGCCAGTGTTCCACCTGTCAAAAGTATTCGGCAAGTTATCTCAGACATCTAATTATGACGAACGAGTCGCTAGGGATGCGTTTGCTATCCATACACAACCTTTGGATTTTATTTGATTTGATCCGTCAGATCCGCTCTTCAATCGAGAAAGACGAATTTGTTGAAAGATTTGGAGCTTATCTCTCCTAAACCCCATAACTTCTGATATATTTAGGATATGGCTGAGAAGAGGGGAGAGGGTCTTCAAAAATTTGAGATACCACCAGGAGAAACGGGTGAGCAACCAATCCGTCCAGAGGTTGTTGAACAGACAGATATTCTTCCGTCAGAGGGTGAAATTGCACTCCCGCAACCAGAAATAGCTCTATCACCGGAACAGACTCACGCTTCACCAGAAGTTTCTGATGCGGACGTCACAGAAAAGACGGAATTTCGGAAGATGCCGTCTCCGCCAAAGTTCCCCGACGAGCTAGAAGATTCTCTTACCTGGGGAGACCACTAGTCGGACAATGTCTGATTTTTTGCCCACATATCTTCTTTACAGTATCTTAGCGGCGATTATTATTTTGCCACTGGCGTTAATGTGGTTTTTTCGCTATTGGCAGAAAAAAGACACATTAGGTGATGTTAATTCCCTAGTCTGTATGTTGATATCTGTCCCTAAGGAAGCGACTGCAGATCCTCATGCTGCCGCCGAACCAGTAAAAGATTTCAAAGGAATGATCGCACCGATGGAGCAGTTTTACTCTGCCTTAACAACGACTATTCACCAACGACATTTCATCGATTGGCTTTTCAGTACCCCAGCCCACATCAGCTTTGAAATTTACTCAGTTGGGGGTGTGATAACCTTCGGAATTATATGTCCTAAGCGAATCCGAGCCATAGTTGAACGACAAGTTCACAGTTTTTTCCCGAACGCCCAAATCAACCTAGGGAAGCCACCAAAGGTATTCACAAAAGAACAGCCAAACATTTCGGGGGTGGTTTTCGAACAAGGCAAAAATTTTGTTTTGCCGCTTAAAACCTACCAGTACTTAGAAGCCGATCCGTTAAGTACCCTAACAACAGCCCTAACAAAGCTGCAGGGTTCGGGGGCGGCTACTATCCAGATGCTGATCAGACCAATTAGCGACAACTGGAGAATGCATACAGGGATCGCTAGCGGTCACGTTATTGCCAATAAAATGCATTTAGTAAATCGATCCGGAACCTCTAGGGTTATCGGAACTATCGGTGAAGCTCTGAAAGCGCCTAAACCAGAAGATACCTCCATTAATAAGCAACGCTCACCTGCACAAGAAGAAGTACTCAAAGCCCTGCAAGAGAAAGGTAATAAGACCGGATTTGAGACTATTATTCGGGTGGTATCTACCGGGGATACACCAGAAGCCGCACAAGAGAATACAAAAGCTTTAATTAGCGCGTTTTCTCAATTCTACTCACCACAGTTAAACAGCTTGAAGTACCGCAAGGTTGAGCCAAAAAGGATTGCTCGAGATTTTCTCTTGCGATTATTTTCTGGAGCACCGAAGATGATTTTAAACGTGGAAGAGATTTCAAGCATCTACCATTTTCCTAATCGTCATACCGAAACACCGGGTCTAAAATGGGTCCTAGCTAAAATATTACCCGCTCCTGCAAATCTTCCGGCCAAAGGAGTAGTGATCGGTGAGAGTAATTATCGGGGTGAGAAAAACTTAGTTCGACTTCAGGAAGAAGACCGTCGTCGTCACATCTTTATGATCGGGAAAACTGGTACTGGTAAAACTACTCTTTTTGAAACGATGATTGAGCAAGATATGTATAACGGCAAAGGATTATGTTTCATAGATCCTCTTGGTGATGCAGTCGAGTCTTTACTAAAAAAAGTTCCTACTCACCGTGCTAACGACGTAATTGTTTTTGATCCGTCAGATACCGAGTATCCAATAGGTTTGAATTTACTAGAGTACACAAAACCAGAAGAGAAAGACTTCTTAATCCAAGAAGTAATCGAGATTTTCTACAAACTCTTTGATCCAAATCGAACAGGAATTGTTGGACCACAGTGGGAGCACTGGGCTCGTAACGCCGCTTTAACCGTTATGAGTCGCCCAGAGGGTGGTAGTTTGATTGATATACCACGACTCTTCACAGACGATGCCTTCCGAGATCAGTCCGTTTCCTATGTCAGGGATCCTGTTGTTAAAGCTTTCTGGGAACAACAATTAGCTAAAACTGCCGACTTTCATAAATCAGAGATGTACAACTACTTCATCTCTAAATTCGGTAGATTTATGACCAACGACCTAATGCGTAACATTATCGGGCAAACCAAAAGCTCTTTTGATTTGCGTGAGTTGATGGATTCTGGAAAAATCTTGTTTGTTAATCTTGCTAAGGGAAAGATTGGTGAAATTAACTCTAATTTGTTGGGATTGATTCTAGTTTCAAAAATCCAAGTAGCGGCGTTTAGCCGAGCAGATACTCCCGAAGAACAACGCAAAGATTTCTATCTTTATGTTGATGAGTTTCAGAATTTTACAACAGATACTTTTGCGACAATCTTGGCCGAGGCTCGCAAGTACCGACTGAACTTGAATATCACCAACCAATACTTTGCTCAGCTAACAGAGCATATAAGAGACGCAGTAATTGGTAACGTCGGAACGCTCATCTCTTACCGTATAGGCGCAGAAGACGGAGAATTTCTCGTAAAGGAGATGCCCGGATTAACCTCTGAAGACCTAACCAATCTTGATCGCTTCCAGGCATATGTTAAACTCCTAATTGACTTAACGCCGACCAAACCGTTCTCACTTTCGGGTATCAAGAGTCCGAATGCAGGAACCCCCGAAATGGCCGCTTGGCTTAAGAAAGCAACACGGGCTAAGTACACAAAGCCGCCCGTTATTTTTTCACCCGTAACCAAGCCAACAGAAACCGAAAAAACCCCATGAATGCCGCAGCTATCAACCTATTTTTTACCGCCTTCTTTTTACTCGGAGCAATTATGCTCTGGTACCGTGCGGCACACTTCCGCCGCAAGATTAATTGGGAAGAACCAACAGTCTACACCTTGCTTTGTATCTCTGTTCCCAAGAACAACGAGCGAACTCCTCAGGCTGCTGAGCAGATGTTTGCGGCGATGCACGGTATTTTTCGTTCCGGAGCAAGCGACCAGCCACACGTTAGCTTTGAAGTCGTTTCTAAGGCCCACGCTATAAACTTTTATGTGTACGTACCAATAGACTTAAGAGATTTCGTGTCTAGCCAGATTTTTTCTCAATATCCAACTGTGGAAATAAAAGAAGTCACACCTGACAGTGATTACGCTCAACTAGGTGATGAAAAGCATATTGCGGCAACTGAGCTTGACCTAAAAAAGCCAACTGCCTTTCCCATTAAAACTTTCCAAAACTTCGAAGTCGATCCGCTCTCGTCAATTACAGGTGCTTTGGGCTCGATAGGCGAACAAGAGGAGGTCTGGGTACAAGTGCTAATAAAGCCAATTGACGATGACTGGCAAGACCTAGGGAAAGCCGAAATCAAAAAAATTAAAGAACCTTTCAAAGCAATGGGTTTGTGGGAGCTAGCAAAGAAAGAGCTGAAAACCTTCGCCTTCGATCTAACTAAGCATGTCGTTACCGGCCCTCCAGGAGAGGAGAAGAAGAAAGACGACAAAAAGAAAGACGACAAAGAGAGTCCAGAAAACGCAGCTGCCAAAGCGATTGAGGAAAAGATTACGAAACTCGGATTTGCTACAAATATCAGAATATTAGCCGCTTCCACCGATGAGTATTCAGCTAGGGCAAAGCTCGAACAAGTGGTGGGTGCGTTCAAGCAGTTCAATACTATCAACCTCAATGCATTTGTAGCCAAGGACATTACTAGCGACCGTGAAGCCCACCAGCTATTCACGAGCAGGACTTTTGGTGAGAGCTCAATGATTTTTAATATTACTGAGCTTGCATCGATATATCACTACCCGTCACTAACCGTTGCTACCCCAACGATTGCCTGGGCAGGTTCAAAAAAGGGTGAGCCGCCAGCCAACCTGCC
>JAUSEP010000023.1 GCA_030650195.1 Candidatus Berkelbacteria bacterium
ATTAACTGATCCATTAAAGGAAGACGAGGTAGTGGTGGCATTGATTGAAAAGATGTTGGAGATACTGGCTACAACTCCGGATGAACTGGCGATTTCAAAATATGCTTCGGGTGTAGTATCCCCCAATCCGAATCTTCCCGATGAAGCCGAGGAGAAGATAGCAAACATTGGATTAGTAGCAGTTCGATCATAGAATTCTACATCGTTGGAGAAAGAAGCTCCGTTTCTGAATTCCCAGAATCCGGTTACTGTTTCATCCTGAGATAGTGATGCCGGTCCGCCATTGCCCCAGTCCAGTCTTACATATCCGTCAGAAGCAGTGTTGGAGAAAGTGAAATGTCCGGCGTCGAAAGTTAAGGATGCGATGGCAACCATAACTCCTCCTGAGTTGGCGATGTCTAAACCATCGGCAACATTACCGACACTAGTGGCGGTATCAAAATCAGTTCCGCAGCTAAATGTTCCGTCAGTATTCCAGAGAAGCTTCTGACTAGTGGAGTTACAAGATGCGCTGCTGAAAGCTGAACCTTTGAAAGCCGAGGCAGAGGCGTAACCCAGGGCTTCAAAGTTAAGTGATAGAGATGCTCCGGAAGTAGTCCAGGTAAGAGTAGGATCTCCCGAACTTAAGTTAAAGGTCCAAACATTAGTGGCATTAGCACCGGCTCCCCAAGTGGTGGCTTCGATCTCGGTTGAATCAAAAGTAAAATCATTGGTTGATATATCTACTCCGATTCCTCCGGTGGCATTGGTGTCATCGGAAATATCTAATTTGTTTCTGGTTATGACCTGACCGGAGAGGGTGATATAGTCGGGGGTGCCTGAGAGGGTTACGTTGCCGGTGTTAGTTCCGGATAGATTGGAGCCGGTGATATCACCTTGAGCATGGATTCCGGCGGTAGTATTAACTGATCCATTAAAGGAAGACGAGGTAGTGGTGGCATTGATTGAAAAGATGTTGGAGATACTGGCTACAACTCCGGATGAACTGGCGATTTCAAAATATGCTTCGGGTGTAGTATCCCCCAATCCGAATCTTCCCGA
>JAUSEP010000034.1 GCA_030650195.1 Candidatus Berkelbacteria bacterium
CTGGTTAAAAGTTAACTGTTACTTGTTAACTGTTGGGCATCACATTCCATGTGATGCCCGCATTTTGCCGCGCTCGAATGATGGTATTAAAACCAGCGTCCGGGATTTTCCTCGTACGCCACTCTAATTCGCTAGCAACCCAAATCCAATAATGGGCTTTATGTTTTG
The DNA here is from genome assembly GCA_030650195.1 of Candidatus Berkelbacteria bacterium. Classification (GTDB taxonomy): domain Bacteria; phylum Patescibacteriota; class UBA1384; order 2-12-FULL-50-11; family 2-12-FULL-50-11; genus JANLIQ01. Next base: position 169 of record JAUSEP010000034.1, read on the forward strand.
TCCTCCGTCACTTCTTCGAAAACATCCGAAAGCCACAGAATATTAACTGTGTGTCCATCGGGTCCGACTTTCGTCATCCCCTTAGGCCCGGCTAACCCTTCGATGATAACCATCGCGAAGGAAACCTTAGTCTTACGGCGTGCGGGTTTCTCACCCGCATTGTGGTTACTTGTGCCAACATTCTCTCTTCCAAACGCTCCAGTATGGGTTACCCCTTTACCTTCATCGCAGATTGGAATGCTCTCCTACCACTGCTCGTACCTCGCTACTGCTCGTCACTCGCAAGTTGTTAAGTTACTAAGTTTTATAAGTTGCTAAGTTTAAAAACTTATTCAACTTTTTTGACTTATTAAACTTATTGAACTTGGTTGTGTGCCGAACAAAAGTGAGGCACGAACAATCCTCAGTTTCGGTACTACGTTTAGCCCCGATTATTTGCGGCGCGGAATCTCTCGATGAGTGAGCTGTTACGCTTTCTTTCAATGATGGCTGCTTCTAAGCCAACATCCTCATTGTCAATGAAATTCCACCTCCTTAAGCGCACTTAACGTAGATTTTGGGACCTTAACTAGAGATCTGGGCTCTTTCCCTTTTGACCAGTGAAGCTTAGCCCCCACGGTCTTACTGCCGTACTTTAGTCTCTGGTATTCGGAGTTTGATAGGATTGACGAGATTTCTCCCTGTTCAATCCTTCCAGTGCTCTACCCCCAGAGGGAACATACGACGCTATGCCAAAACATATTTCGGAGAGAACCAGCTATTACCAGGTTCGATTAGCTTTTCACTCCTACCCACAAGTCATCCGATGGGGTTGAACTTCCAACCGGTTCGGGCCTCCCCATTCCTTTCGGAATGGTTCACCCTGCTCATGGGTAGCTCACCTGGCTTCGGGTCTAATGCATACTACTGCGTACCTCGCTTCTGCTCGGCACTCAACACGATACTAATCTACGAATGGATACGAATGAAACGAATGGGATTCAAAGACCCTATTCGTATTATTCGCATGTTTATTCGTATCATTCGCATCGCAAGTGCTGAACGAAAGTGAGGCACGCATTCGCTCTATTAAAACTCGGTTTCCCTACAGCTGCGGGCTCGCGCCCTTAGCTAAACGCAGTATGCAATAACTCGTTGGCTCATTCTTCAATAGGCACGCCATGACGGTGCCTCGCTATCGCTCATCACCGACAAGTTGCTAAGTTACTAAGTTTTATAAGTTACTAAGTTTTCAGAATTTGCATTCTTAAACTTATTAAACTTTTTTGACTTCTTAAACTTATTAAACTTGCCTGTGCCGAACAATCGTGAGGCACCGCTCTGACACCTTGTAAGCATACGGTTTAAGGTCTATTTCACTCCCCTCAACGGGGTTCTTTTCACCTTTCCCTCACGGTACTTGTTCACTATCGGTCTGTAAGAATATTTAGC
>JAUSEP010000049.1 GCA_030650195.1 Candidatus Berkelbacteria bacterium
TAATTGTTTGGTCGGCCAGATTAACGAAAGCACTTGTCTTATAGGCTTCCTCGCTCCAGTGCTGGTTAACACTGTAGAGGTAGTAGACATCGTTTGTCAGGCACTGGTAAGAGTTACCCACTCCCCTTGGCACAAAAACTGTTTTATTGTTATCAACTTCCAACGTGACAACCTTCCCAAAACCTTTACCGGGCCGAAGGTCTATGTACGCAACAAAAATCTTCCCTGTCACTACGGAAATATATTTATCCCAAGGCTCAGCGTGAAAGCCTCGAGTAACACCCTTCTCTTTATTGTAGGCCAGGCTATTCTGAACAACCGTAAACTCTTCTGGGAGTCCAGCAGCTACTAACTTAGCTTTCTGAAATTTCTCCTGGAACCAACCACGTTCATCGCCCATGCTCGTAACGTCAAAAACAAGCAAACCAGGAATTTCTGTGGAGTGACCAGTGACAACAGTCGTCGGTGCTGCCATTACTGTCCCTTCTCGGCATACCTAGCTTCTACGGCGTCTTTGAGGGGCTGCCACCACGTTTTGTTGTTTGTGTACCAATCTATAGTTTGTTTGAGACCCTGCAATATACTGGTGTACTCAGGCTTCCAACCTAATTCCCGCTCAATCTTGCTGGAATCTATTGCGTAACGCATATCGTGACCCGGTCGGTCATTTACCACCTCAAACCAATCCTTAGGCTTCCCCATGAGCGCTAAGATCGTCTCCAAGACTTCTTTGTTACTCTTCTCGCCTTTAGCGCCGATTAGGTAGGTCTCACCAACCTCGCCCTTCTCAAGAACCTTTAGAACGGCAACGTTGTGGTCGTTAACGTGGATCCAGTCGCGAACGTTCTGACCAGTACCGTAAAGTTTTGGTTTTTGTCCGGAAAGGATATTAGTGATCTGTCGTGGTATGAATTTCTCGATGTGCTGGTACGGGCCGTAGTTATTAGAGCAGTTAGAGATGGTGGCTTTTACACCGAAGGAGCGTACCCACGCACGAACCAAGAGGTCGGAGCCCGCCTTGGTAGCTGAGTACGGGCTAGAGGGGTTATATGCAGTCTCGTCATTAAACTTAGCTGGATCGTCTAGCTCTAAGTCTCCGAATACTTCGTCGGTCGAGATATGGTGCAGCCGTTTATCGTGTTTCCGAACAGCTTCAAGAATCCGGTACGTGCCAACAACATTAGTTTCAACGAAAGGCCATGGTTCTCGCAGGGAGTTGTCGTTATGAGACTCAGCGGCAAAATGCACTACAATATCGCTCTCGCTAACCAACCGGTCAATCAGCTGGTTGTCGCAGATATCCCCTTTAACAAATTTAAAACGATCATCTGGTAGACCGTCTAGATTAGCCTTGTTTCCGGCGTAGGTTAGTTTGTCGATAACGGTCACCGTAGAATCTAACTTTTCGCTTAGAAGTAAACGAACAAAATTTGAACCGATAAATCCAGCGCCACCTGTGACCAAGTACTTCATAATTTAGTGCGCGACTCCACCTTCAAGCAACTTCATAAGATACTGGCCGTAGCCACTCTTTTTGAGTGGTTCAGCCAGCTGGATTAGCTCGTCGTCATTAATGAATTTGTTGGAGTGTGCAATCTCTTCGATGCATCCAACCTTTAGCCCGGTCCTTTTCTCGATCGTGCAGACAAAATCACCAGCTTCCAACAGTGAGTCGTGGGTACCGGTATCAAACCAGGCAAAACCGCGTCCCAGTAAGTTGACGCGTAGCTTGCCCTCTTTCAAGTAATGTTGGTTGACGGCGGTAATTTCTATCTCGCCTCGATCAGAAGGCTTGACTTCGCGAGCGACTTTAGCGGCATCACCATCAAAGAAGTACAAACCCAACGCTGCGTAATGAGAAGCTGGTTTTTCTGGTTTCTCGACGATGGAAGTAACCTTCCCTGACGCATCGAAACCAACGACACCGTAACGTTGGGGGTCGGGAACGTAGTAACCAAAGATTTCCGCACCACCGTTCTTCTCCACCGACTGCCGGGCTTTGATGAGGATGTCGGTTAAGCCGTGACCGTAAAAGATGTTATCTCCTAAGATCATGGCGCAGGAATCTCCGTCCAAAAACTGTTCGCCGATGATTAATGCCTCCGCTAAACCTCGAGGTACTTCCTGGACGGCGTATTGTATCTTCAAGCCTAGTTGTCGCCCGTCACCAAACAGTTCTTCGAAACGCCCGATATCTTGAGGTGTGGAGATAATTAGAATCTCGCGGATACCAGAGAGCATTAGAACGGATAACGGATAGTAAACCATCGGCTTGTCATAAACCGGTAGCAATTGCTTACAAACCGGTAAAGTCACGGGGTACAACCGCGTTCCTGATCCGCCAGCAAGAATAATTCCCTTCATCGAGGGAATAATACTGTATTTTAGCCCCCTCGGGAAGATCGAGCTCCGCTAAGAACCCCTTTCTTGGGCGGGTATTGTGTGGCTCGGGCGTTCTTTAAGGTGGAAACTAAGGTATAATATCTTGGTTATCACAGTCAAATTAAAGGAGAAGCTGAAGCATGACCAGTCACAAAAATCAATACTATCGAGACCTCCTGACGGCACTTGTCAAAAAGGAAGTTAAGACTCGCTACAAGAACAGTTTTTTGGGCTACCTTTGGTCAATTCTACTTCCACTCTCCCAAGCACTAGTCTTTTTCGTAGCCTTTAAG
>JAUSEP010000051.1 GCA_030650195.1 Candidatus Berkelbacteria bacterium
ATCCATTGCTTTAGTGCCTCTCTTCTCATCTGCCACTCCGGAGAGGACGGCCCAAGTTTGAGCGTTAATATCTATTTTTTGGTAGCGATTCTTTTTTGATCCAAGTGCCGAACCAGAGTTTGTTGTGGAGCGGATATACCACGATCCGTCCCAGAAATACTTATTTATAGAATCTTTAATTCTTTCGTAAGTATGTTGGTACTTTGTAACCAAATCATGTTCACCCGCACCTTCCAAAATTGGTGCCATCTCTCGTAAGTTGTAACAGATCTGACAGGCAACCATTTGTGACTCGCCTCCGCCTTGCCTTTCAGGATTAAATGCATCGTTCCAGTCTGCTGTTAAGCGGTACGGCAGATGTCTCGGTGAAAGGTGTTTGAGACTGTATTCGATGGCTCGTATCAAATGCTGCAAGACCGTTCCCGAACCAGAGTCGTAGTACGGAATATTTTCTTTTAAAAATCCTAGATCTCCCGTTTCTTTCAAAAAGAAGATTGCTGATAGAACCAACCATTGCGGGTCATCTGAATGATTTGTAATTTTTCCTTCAAGAGTTAATTTATCCCAGTTGTGAACTGTTCGTCCTTCCTTTAGCTGAAAGCCAAGCAATTTTTTTAGTTGCTGTTTAGCTAGTGCAATATCGTTCGGAAGAACACCGATGATGTGTTGGCACATATCCCGAAAACCAATCGTTGCTGACCCACCACCTATATAGTAAGAATCCATTAACGACCAATTTGCCGTGACCCATGATTGGTACTTGTTCCAGTAGTTAAAAGAGATATCAAATGCTTCCTCGGGAGATCTGACGATAGTTTTAGCATTGTAAGATTTCCAGAAGTCCTTTACGGCTGCTAACGCCGTATCTATCTCACCAGGCTTTTTATATTTATCAATAATCGCTTTTGCGCGGCGTTCGCCAGTCGCCATCGCCTGATTGAAGCTTTTTGATTCAGGATTAGTCTCAACTGCTCCAAGAATCGCGTTGAGGCTGATTGACGCCGAAGCACCAAGAATAATATTTTTTTGCAAAACTCCTACGGCACGATGACCCAGCCCCTGGCTACGTGAGCACTTTCCCTCAACTACCGCTTGGGGCTGGATAATGTCTCCATAAACCCCAGTGAATTTGTCTTTTTGACAATCAAAACTATCAACAGCACGATCTAGAGCAAAGTAAGCAACTTTATCCCAGAACAATCCGGTTTCGCTGGCTGTTTCCCAATGGCGCTTACCAGCAAAAATAATATTGTTTTTGAAAACAGTGTAATTAAATAAATCATTGAAACTTGCCTCTAGTGAATTACTCATTTGTTGGCCCAAGCTCCATTCAACAAAGAAGAAGACACTAAGATTTCTCCTTTTAGACTCGGAATTCGTTAATTTAACTTGCCAAATTTCGCAGTTATCGGCTTGAGGAACAAAGAATAGGACTGACCCATCGATATTATTATTAGCTGACTCAATAGCGGTGTAGCCAATGCCGTGCCGAGCTTCGAAGCGATCTGGTTTTTTCATTACTGGTTGCCATCCTAAACTCCAGAATTCACCGGTATCGTTATCGCGAATATAAATATAACGTCCTGGTCGGTCTTCGATCACAACATCACCCGGAATTTTACGAGTGATGTGGTTATATCCCGCGTCACCAACAAAAGAGTAGCCACCACCTGTTTGGGAAATTTGGGCAACGTACTGCCCGTTGGTCACAAAGTTTACCCACGGCCGTGGTGTATCAGGCCGATGAATAATAAACTCATCACCAGTTTTCGAAAATTCGCCGTAGCTATTATCGATCCCCCCCATAATTTCATCTTAACGGCTTTTGGTGGCCGAAGCTAACTAACGCTGTCGAGTAAACTATTGTTAAGTGCCGCTTCTACCGTGTGGACGTGGACTTTGAGCGCTCGGTCAGCGTAGTTGGTATAGATACTACTCTTATCGTTACTAGTTTTTACCCCGTGCCAGAAAGCAATTTCATCGAGAATCTTATGTAGTACAACGTAATGGAAGATTTGTCTTGATTCCTTAGAAGCAAGATCGTGTCTTGACTCATGAATCAGTAAGTCTCGTTGAGGAAAGTTCCATAATCGCAACCAAATTGAGACAAGATCGTAAGCGTGATTATCCCAATGGACATTCTCCCAATCAATCAACGTCGTATCGTCACCATCAATTATAATGTTGGCTGGATGCAAGTCTCCGTGCGTCAAATATCTGCAGTAGGCATCCATTTGATGACTAATTTTCTTATTAAGTCGCTTAATTGAGTCGGTAATTTCAGTTGATAGATACTTACCAATCGGGTCTCCTTGGACTTTCAATATTGCGTGCAGTTGAGCGTGATAAAACTTAGCGTCATGTCGGCGTAGTTCCATACCTTTAGCAACGTGATGTGTTGATAGCTCTCGTATAGCTGGCGTTAATCCGGCTAGTCGATGGAGGACTGTGCCAGCCTCTGTTAAGTGACTCGCCCCAAGAACCGAACCCTCGGCGTATTTATAGGTGAGCCACCGCAATTCCCCGTGCTTCCCATGGCTTATATATTTTGGGATAAATTCGAATAACCCTGATGTCGACTGATAAAATTTTTGCTCAGTTCCGAAATCTTTTTCCATTATCGAACGGAATATATCATTCGTGTCGACGAGAAGGTTGTCTAGTTTTATCTTAATTACCTGGCGTGTAACACCGTCCGTAACTTCGGCTAAAAAGTAGTGATGCCCAGTTTCGTATCCGGCCTGTGGCCCGTATTTAACTAAAACTTTCCCTTCCGAATCACAAAGAACTTCAATAACTTTAAGGCCTTTCGACTTAAGTAGGCTTTCTATCTCAGAACGAACTTTTTTGATTCGAATGTATCTAGACATTTTTGGCGTATTGACCAAGAGAGAGAAAAGCCAACAAGTACGTAACGATGGACTCCGCCCCTTGATTCTTATTAACCCCACCTGGGGTGACAGCGTCGTAAATTCCGTTGGTCGAGTCGCAAACAACGGATATGGACTGACTGTTGTTACCATAATACCAATTCATCCACTCCACAGATTTATCGAGATACTTTTTCTCACCAGTGGCTTGGCGAAGAGCAGCAAACGCCAAAACCATGTCGGAGGTATCTAGTGGTTGTTGGTCGTATGTGGCCTTTGCCCCGTCTTTAAAGTACCATCCAGCCTGGCCGATAGGTGCGGGTTTACCATCTATTCGGCTAATAGAATCGAGCCAAGTGAGAGATTCTCTCGAAACGTCTATGTAGTCTTGATTCTCTAGTATGCGCCCAGCTTCAGCTAGGGCATATGGTAGTGTGGCGTTGGCGTAGCTTAGGTAATTTTCAAACCAGGGCCAGTCGCTCGTAACGTTTTTTTTGTAGACCTCGACTAATTTATCGGCCCAACGTTTTGCTTCCTCTCGTTGGTCGGCGGCAAGTAGTCCAAGAAGTATATAAGCCTTGGTTCGGATATGTGGATGGTCGAGGTGATGGTGGATACTTGCCTTTTCGAGAATTGCTTTAGCTTCCTTGCGCATTGCTTCATCGGGACACGTTTTTGCCATCTCGCCAAGAGCCCAAATTGTTCGGCCGATTGAGTCTTCCGAACCTTCGGCATCAAGTATCTGTTCGGTGAAACTTAAGAAATTGTGAAAACTACCACCTTCTTTTTCCACTCTTTTAACGTAGCTAAAATATATTTCTAACAAACGTAAGACCGACGGATCTTGGAAGGTGCTGTAATACCACAAGGTTGCGATAATTGCTCGAGCGTTATCGTCCAAGGAGTAGCCATGACTAGGATCTGGTACATCCATGTCGGCATGCTGAATCAAACCCTCTCGCGTTGTTAAACGCTTTAAGTGGGTTAAGGGAGGTGGGTTTCGAAAGTCTTCTAGCTTTGCCATGTTCCTTTTAAGAAACAATATCAAAAAGTTCTAGGTATTTAAGGGCAACGCTTGGCCAGATCATATTGCGAGCGTAAGCATAGGCGCTACGAGCCATATCCAGACGCTTACGAGGATGGTCTAGCAGAAAGTTAATTTTTTCTGCCAGATCTTTAGCGTTATCTGGCTCGGTTAGGAGTCCTCGATCGTTGGCGAGAACTTCTTTAGCAAATAAATAAGGTGTAGATACACAGGCCTTTCCAGCTCCAATGGCATAAGCTAACGTCCCAGAAGTAATCTGGTCGAGTCCTGGAAATGGAGTGATATATATATCAGTCGCCTGCAGATATCTAACAATTTCCGGTAGAGATAGATAGCGGTTAACGAACTCGACATTCTTCTCTAGTCCCAGTTTTTTCACCAAGCGCTTTAAAGACTGTCGGTATTTTTCGCCTTCGTTTCGTAATACAACAGGGTGAGTCTGCCCAAGTAGTAGTAAGTGAGCCTTAGGGTGTTTAGCAACGACTTCTTTCATTGCCAAGATTGCGTGCTCGTAACCCTTACCGCGCCCTAGCAATCCGAATCCTGAGATTAGTGTTTTAGAAGAGTGGCCTAAGGTAGTCTTGTGTGGTTGCGTGGGTCCGAAGGTAATGTCTGGAATTCCATGAGGAATAACAACAATCTTTTTTGGACTAACCCCGTAAACATCTACTAACCGATCGGCAGCGGTTTGGACCATTACCACAATTGCCTTAGCTCTAGTACTAATCCGTTCAATGATGTCTTTTTGTTGCTCGTTCGGTGTTGGTAGGACAGTGTGGTAAGTAACAACAACAGGTTTTTTAATAGCCTCTATAAACGGAACGGCGTACTCACCATGTTTACCACCAAAGATTCCAAACTCATGTTGGATACTTACGACTTCTGCCCCGGACTGGTTGATGTAATCAGCTGCATCTAAGAAACTCTTTAAACTCTTTTGGTCAATCTTGTACTTAACCTCCCAGGGGTAATCTAGGTGTTCGCCACCAAGAGACTCATCGTCAAGTGCCACGATGTCGGCTAGACGATGTGGATTCAAAACGTTAATCGCGTTTGTTAAATCTTTTGTAAAAGTAGCAATACCGCACTCACGTGGAATATAGGTTGCAACATAAATCGCTCGAACTTTTGGTTCGGTTGCAGCTAGCTGAGCAGATAGTTTTTGTAATCTCAATAATGCGGGTGTCATATCTCAATGGTTAGTTGTGCCCATAGTGTAGAGCAATGAGGACGCCTAATCAATCGATCTGACGCTTACCGTTAAGATATTCGGCGGCGACTTCCGGACTAAAGACATCAATTATTACACCGCTACCCATCTCGTAGCCTCCGAAGTTACCTAAGCGAGGGGCTATTTCGAGATGCCAGCGGTAAAACTCAGCTTCCTCAAGCGAGTTAGGTGCAGAGTGAATATAAAAGTTAAGGGCTGGCTCGTTTAGTGTAACGTTTATCTTACTCATTGCTTTAACTAATACTGGAATTAAGGCGGCCAACTGAGAGGCGGAGATTTTATCAAAACGGCTCGCTTGGTATTTCGGTAAAATCCAAGTTTCAAAAGGGAAGCGAGCGGCGTACTGAACGAAAGCAATATAGTGTTCGTTTTCCGCAACAATCCTTTTTTCAAATTTTTGTTCGTGGGAAATCGTGTCGTCAAAAGGGCTGCGACTGTTAAGCTCAAAGTAGTGCTGACATTCCGTTAACTCACGAGAGATTAAGTTGGGAATAATATTAGAAGAAAATACTTGAGCGTGTGGGTGGACAATCGATGCTCCGGCAGCAGACTTCTCGTTATAAATTGCCATGGTGTATTCGTTGTTACAAAGTTTATCGAAATGCTCGTAACGTTTTTTGATCATCACTAATAAATCTCGCCAAGTACTGTGATCAAATTTTGGTAACGATCGGTCGTGGTCTTTTACTATTACTACATCGTGTCCACCAAGAGATGGTTTAGCTAAGAAAAAGTTATTTTCAACTTTATAAGAGCGTTCGCTGCAACGATGTGGATCTTCGACGAAAGCAGGGAATTTATTTGGAATAACATAAACAAGATCTGTCTCGTAGTGCTTTAGTCTATTCTTGGTGTAGTTATCGTTATCTACGCAAAACGGGCAATTCTCTTTGGAACCAGGGGACGGTTGGCTAGCAATAACAAACTCACTTGGTCGTTTGGCTCGCTCTGGAGCTATAACAACCCAATCCCCGGTAATAATATTCTGTCGTAGCTGTGGCATCCTATTTATTAGGATATCACTATGGGGCGATGAAGACTTGGCTTAAAGCAATTGCAACAGCATCGGCGGCATCGTCACCAAGTTTTTTCTTAGCATCTATATTGAAGTAATGGCGAATAAAGTTCTGGACATCTTTTTTCTTAGCGTTGCCGTTACCAAGCAAAACTTTTTTTAAACGTAACGGTGCTATCTCAACAACTTCAATATTGGCTTGAGCGGCAGCTAATAACACAACTCCGCGAGCTTGGCCAACAGAAAAAGCCGATGAGATATTACGAGCAAAAAAAAGTGTTTCGATCGCCATTAGATCTGGTTTAATCTCGTTTAACCTCTTAACTATTTCGTAATAAATGAAAGAAAGCTTCTGTGGTTCAGGAGAATTAGGGGTAGTAGTAATGCAGTCGTAATGGATTAGGTGCGGCTTACCTTTAATAATCTCAATTAAACCCAGCCCTAATCTTCCCGATCCCGGGTCGATCCCTAGAATTCGTTTTCCCTCCATCAGAAACAAAGTCTACACTGAGGGAATTTTATTTACCAATTTTCAGAGGCTTGCAATTGACAGAGCGAGAGTTAAATTTAGACAAAGGAGGTAGATGGAAATCAAAAGAACGATTATTTGGGCGATTGTAGCTTTGGTTGTTGGTGTAGCTCTGGGCTTTGGTTTTCGAACCCCGCTTGCAAATATTCTCAATCTTGAAGCGCAGGGCACGGGATTTGCTCCTTGGGGCACCAAAGAACAATGTGTTCCGCCCAAGATTTGGACCGGAAATGGTTGTGCCGATACTAATTCATGGACAGCCGCTGACTGGCGGTACTTCTGGAACTGCTTAAGAAATGGTCAGAGCCAGGAAGTCTGTGCTGGCAAGACTGAAGCTGGCAAGGGTAGAAAGAACTAGTTAGTTGTTCAATTCGAAGTTACTCGAAACTTTCGTCACGTCGTCTAAGTCATCGAGAGCCGTAGCAAGCTTTATAATTCTTTCGGATAGCTTATCGTCTGTTATTGGGACCGTAGTAGTTGGATGGAACTCAAAGCTAACTTCGTTACTTTCAAAACCAGCCGTAGCAAGACTTCTTCGAACGTGTTCCAGTTCCTTTGGATCTGTATATATAAACACACGACTATCTTCCGTCTCAAAGTCTTCTGCCCCAGCTTCTATGGCAGCCAGCTCTGCTGTTTCAGGATCTACATTTTCTAAAACAATCTGTCCTCGCTTTTTAAATAAATAGCCGACCGAACCACTTTCAGCTAACTTAGCATCATATTTGTTCAAGACGGCTCGGATATCTCCGACAGAACGGTTACGGTTATCTGTCGCCGTTTCAATTAAAAATGCTGTTCCTCCAGGACCGTAGGCTTCAAAGGTAATCTCTTCCATAGCAGAAGCACCACCACCTTTTACTTTATCTATGGCCCGTTCAATATTATCTTTGGGCATATTAGCTGCTCGTGCCCGATCAACTGCCAAGCGGAGCTGGAAGTTCATTTCCGGATCTGCTCCGTTTCGAGCCGCTACAGTAATAGCGTTGGCTAACTTTGAGAATACCGCGCCGCGTTTAGCGTCTGCGGCGCCCTTCTGGTGCTTTATGCTGTGCCATTTGCTATGACCTGACATCACCCTGTTATTTTACTGCTAAGAGAGTGTTTAATAAAGCGATCCTATAGACCGGTTTTATAGCTATAAGCACTTTCAGTTATATCGAAACGAATCGTACCGTCTTGGTCGGTTCGTAGAACGGGGATATTTAGAATCTTTAAGCGGTCGATAACCTCTTGATGTGGGTGGCCGTAAGAGTTTCCTTTGCCTGCCGAAATGGCCGTAATTTTAGGACTAACTATCTTAAGGAATTCTTCACTGGAAGCGGTGCGTGAGCCATGGTGAGAAATTTTTAAGATATCTGCATGGCGCAACACTCCTCTTGCGATCATTGCTTGTTCTTGTGGTATCTCAGCATCTCCAGTTAATAGAAAAGTCTCCGTTCCATACTGCCAGAACATTACGATACTAGTAGAGTTCTGTGAATCGGGTGTGATACCGTCGTAACTTTGCAGGGGAGATATAACAATTCCTTGTAATGAACCAAAACTTACAGTTGAACCAGCCATTACTTTTTCTGTAGGAATTTGTTTTTCGGCAATCAAGCTAAGGAATGTTTGGTAAGTTTTTGTTGTTCCAACGGAGCCAGTTAACCAAACTTTGTCTACCTTGTAGTGTTTAAAAACTTCATTTAGACCTCCCATATGATCGGCATCATCATGAGTGGAGATAACTAGATCGATCTCTTTATCTGTAATAGGCAAAGCCTTGGAGAGCTCGGAAAGAACTGATGAGCCCCTACCACCATCAACCAGTATCTGCTGATGAGCTGGTGTATCTATGAGTATTGAATCCCCTTGGCCAACATCTAATATCCAAAGGCGGAGCGAACCGTCGTTATTTTCAGCTGCTTGGTACTGAGAAGCACCAAAAGTGATTAAGAGCAAAAAAGCGATAACAATAATGAATTGAATTACCTTGTTAGACTTCATCTTTTTTAGCTCCTAGTCGATCAAAAAGATCATATTGCAACGGTCGTTTAATATTTAACCATTCTAAGCCACCGACAATTAGCACCATGAAGGCCGCAATAATCCAACCGGGTAGAGTTAAGTTAGTCGAAGCGAATTGCCAGGAAGCGAGTTTTTCGCTGATCCAAACTATCCAGGAAAGTAGCGGCCAGCTAGCTAACATAAGCGTGTTACCAATAATGGGAACAATCATTAGCGCCGCACCGATAATGCCGATAGCCATAGCTAATGGAATTAGCGGTAAAACAAGAACGTTAGCAAGCGGTGAGATAACCGAAAGTCGCTCAAAGTGCCCGATAATTAGCGGTGTCGTGAGAATTATCGCAGCAAAGGTTTCCGCTAGAATTTGCTGCAAAGTTACGGGTAGCTTAGTTTTGGAAAGTAATCTATTAAGATACGGAGAAAGACGAATTAAGCCGTAAGTGGCACCAACAGATAATTGGAATCCAACATCAAAAACAGTTTTTGGTTCAAACAGCACCAAGATGGCGGCAGCAAAAATTAGAACGTTGATAGCTTTGTTCGGGCGACCTAAATATTTAGCTAGTAGTACCGTCAGAGCCATTGCCGCCGCTCGCAATATCGAAGACGGGGCACCAGTAATAATAACAAACACGACTATTAAGCCAGCCGAAACCCATAGTGCTTTGCGCCCCATAATAGGCCAGAAAATGCTTAAGGCATTAGCGGTTAAAATAGTTAGGTTGTATCCAGAAACGGCAATAATATGGGTTAAACCAACGGCACGAAACGTATCGATCAAATCTTTATCTAACTTCACCCGGTTTCCGAGTAGTATTCCTGACATTAATGAACCTTGCGGTTCGGGCAATGCAAAAGAAATTTTATCTACTATTAAGTCACGCAAGTTTCCAAGTGAGTCTGATACTCTTCCAATAATTGCTAAGTTTAACCAGACTTCGCCGGAAGTCATTTGCCATAGGAAAGCACCGAAAGTTAAACCAAACAAACTCCAAGCTATTGTTTCGATTGGTTCAGTCTGACCGCTGAGGGCAACTATCAGCCAAAGAGCAGTAATCCAACCTAGTACTAAGCGATCAACTTCGACATAGGAGCCAATAGCTGCTCCAGCAATAATTGCTAAGCAAGTTAAGGCGAATTTACGACTGGGTGTTAGAGAAAACTCCATAACATCTGTATATCACACTAGACCTTCGTAGGACTAAAGAGTTAAAATACCTCTCGTAATGCCCAAAAAGAAACTTCCGGAAAACAAGAAGGTGGTCGAGCTAGAGCGTAAGCTCAAGGAAGAGACAGACGCCAAACTACGTCTAGCGGCTGAGCTTGCTAATGTACAAAAGCGAGCTGAGGCTGAACGCGGCAATTTAATGAAACATGCTACTGCTGGGTTACTAGAGAAGCTAGTACCGGTTCTTAATAACTTCTACCGTGCCTCCACCCATGCTCCGGAAGTAAGTCTGGAGGATCTACCAAATCTAACGGAAGAAGATTTTAAAAAGATTTTTAACTACTTTTCTGGTATCCGGATGATTGAGAGACAGATGGAAGAAGCGCTGTCAGAAGCTGGGCTTAAACGAATACAGACTAGTGGAGTAACATTTGACCACAATCTTCACGAAGCGATCTCATATGAAGAGAGTGATTTACCAGCAGATATAATCATCGGTGAAATAGAATCCGGCTGGATGATTGACGAATCGGTCATCCAGCCGGCAAAGGTAAGGGTATCTAAAGGACAAAGGCAGGTTTCCTGACGGCGCTACCCATCACATCGGGTGTGAACACCCTGCGAAAACGGCAGTTGATACATAGGCAAGCAATGCCATGTAGCCTTGCCGGGTAAACTTGCCGTTCTTCCTGCGCCAGTCGTAGCATTGCCTGGCGATCCTCCGAACCTATGTCTTGGTCGTCAGGGATCTCGAGGATGTCCCTGATCTCGACAGCTCTCTGCTGCCTCTCCGACATGTGCATGGAGCGATGGTTCACGATCCACCTCCTATTACCTCCATGCTAGTACTTTTTAAACAAAGAAAAAGCCGCGACCTCCATGTCGCGGCTGAATACCAATATTCCTATTCAGGCCCTTCGTGCTGGCAACCCCTTCAGTTGCAGTACTTCAGGGAAATACTTCCAGTACTGATCCTGGAGATCCTGTCCCCAAGAACGCCTGTAGCGAAAGGGTGTGTTGATGTAACGTACCTCAAACTCGTCCAGTGTCATTCCCCTCGAAACCAATTTCCAGGGACACTCTGGCGTTCCGAATCCAAGAAGAACGTAGCGGAGCCCATCGGGCCCGATCGCGTAGTAAACGTGACTTGAGAAACATCCAGTCTCGATTGCGACGCCGAGCTCAGACTTGAGTTGTGATAGTAGAAGCTGTGCTTCAATCTGGGGACTAATTTCTTGCATAACGGCCTCTGTTATTAAGGTATGACCACACAATAGCACAAATGGTTCTTGACAAAATGTAAAGGAAACTTTACATTAGTAACATAACTAAATATAAGGAGGCTCAATTAATATGGGTAAAATAATTGGAATTGATCTAGGTACAACTAACTCGGCTTCAGCTGTTATTGAAGGCGGCAAAGCTAAAATGATCCCAACTGCTGAAGGCGGTAACTTAGTGCCGTCTATTGTTGCGATAAATAAAAAAGGTGAAAGACTTGTAGGTACTCTTGCTAAACGTCAGTCCGTTACTAATCCAGAAAATACAGTTTATTCCGTTAAGCGTCTAATGGGTCGTAATTTCTCTGATGAGGAAGTTCAAAGAGATATTAAACTAATGCCGTACAAGATCGTTAAAAGTGGTGATGGCGTTAAAGTAACTATTGGAGATAAAGACCAAACTCCACAAGAGATCTCCTCTATGATTCTCTCTAAGATCAAGTCTGATGCCGAGGCCTACCTTGGTGAAAAAGTTGATGGTGCTGTTATTACCGTTCCGGCCTACTTCAACGACTCCCAGCGCCAAGCTACTAAAGACGCTGGTGTAATCGCTGGCTTAGATGTTAAACGCATAATTAACGAACCAACCGCTGCCGCCCTGGCCTACGGTATTAATAAAGAAGATAAAAAAGATCAAAAAGTTGCAGTTTATGACTTTGGTGGTGGAACCTTTGATATCACCATTATCGAAATAGGTGAAGATAAAGGTGAATCCAGCTTCGAAGTCCTCTCCACTAATGGCGATACCCACTTAGGTGGAGATGATATCGACATTCAAGTAATGAACTGGATTGTTGAAGAATTTAAAAACAAAGAAGGAGTAGATATTACTGGGGATGCCATGGCGATGCAGCGAGTAAAAGAAGCGGCTGAAAAAGCTAAAATCGAACTCTCTCAAACCCAGGAAGCCGAGATTAACCTGCCGTTTATTACCGCTGACGCTGATGGTCCAAAGAATCTGCAGATGAACTTATCTCGTGCAAAATTAGAAAGTTTGGTTGGGGATTTGGTTAAAAAAACCAGCAATATTTCTGAAGCCGCCCTCAAAGACGCAAAACTCACTAAATCTGATATCGACGAAGTAATTCTTGTTGGTGGGATGACCCGCATGCCGTTAATCCAATCTGTTGTTAAAGAAGTTTTTGGCAAAGAACCTTCCAAAGGTGTGAACCCTGATGAAGCTGTTGCCCTGGGGGCGGCTATTAACGGCGGCGTTCTATCTGGTGAAGTTAAGGATATTCTTCTGCTTGATGTCACCCCGCTGACACTCGGCTTGGAAACGCTTGGTGGAGTAATGACGCCGTTAATTGAGCGTAACACCACTATCCCTGCCTCTAAAACTGAAACCTTCTCAACTGCTAGCGACAACCAGCCGTCAGTGGAAATTCATGTTTTGCAAGGCGAACGACCAATGGCCAGCGACAACCGCACTCTCGGTAAATTCCATCTCGATGGTATTCCACCGGCTCCGCGTGGTGTCCCGCAAGTGGAAGTCACCTTTGATTTGGACGCTAACGGTATTTTAAATGTTAAAGCCAAAGACAAGGCCACCTCCAAAGAGCAGCACATCACCATTACCGCTAGCTCCGGTCTTTCCAAAGAAGAGATTGAAAAAATGAAAACCGAGGCCGAGGCTCACGCCGCCGACGACGCTAAGAAAAAAGAACTCGTCGAAGAGCGTAACGGCGCCGAAAACCTCATTCACTTGAGTGAAAAAACCCTCAAAGATGCAGGCGATAAGGTCAAACCAGACGACAAACGCGAGGTTGAAGACGCCGTCACCGCCGTCAAAGCTGTTATCCACAACGACGACAAAGATAAAATTAAAGAGGAAGCGGAGAAACTTTCCGCCGCCCTCCAAAAAGTCGGCGCCGCGATGTATGAGCAGAACGCTGCTGACGCACCGAAGCCGGAAGAAGAACTGCCAAAAGACGACGGCACTCCGGACACCAATGTGCCGGAAGACCCAAAGGAAACGAAGTAAAAACGCAAAATGCTAGCGCGAAAAGAGGCGGGCCAGTCGGCCCGCCTCTTTTGGTAAACCTTGACAGTTTATCGGGTAAGGTGTGAAGTGGGGAAAAGAAAGGAGAACTAATGAGCGAGCAAGAGAGATTTACACCGGCGGAGTCCGAAGAATTTAAGAATCCGATTGATAAAGAGACCATGACGAGACGCATTAAGAATCATATCACAGAACTGTATTCGGCTAAGAAAGAGCTGGGAGATATTCTTGATAAGGCAAATGACGCCATGAAGCCACCTCGTGAATACGAACAGAGAGATACGATAGATAGCGCACTTCTGCTAGAAAAATGCAAAGAACAGTACGACCACTTTTTACCACAATTCCAAGACGTAGAGGAGCAGCTAAACGCTCTTTTGGAGCCTACCTCAGAGGACGAGACTGCTTTTGAGGACAGTGATGCAGAGAAGCACTACCGACAACTGCTAGAAGAATCGGATGAGCTGAAGCATCGTGTAAGAGACTTGACAGAAAGGTACTGGAGCTCTGGGGATTCTGATGGCCGAGGCGGCGATCAGTCATATAAGGACCAGGCAGAAGCCGATGAAGCCAAAAAGAAACTTATCGACGAAGAGATATCTGCTGCAGACGACGAACCAAAAGAAGAAACAAAATAAAATCGCGAAAGTGTGCGAGAAAGCGGCGGGCCAGTTGGCCCGCCGCTTTTGTATCTCTCGGGCTTTCTGTATAAATGAGCTATGGATGAAATAGATAAGCAGATTCCAGAGGGCGCAGAGAGGTTCGTAGCTCCTGAAATAGGCGATAACAGTGGAATAGAGCTTGCTCCCGAAATCGAGGCAAGTAACACGGGGAAAGTACAAGATCTTGAGAAGAATTCAGAGAATGAGCAATCGCAAGAACTGCAAGATTTGCATTCTAAAAAAACGTTATATGACAGCGAAATTGAAGAGTTAGAGCAACAGAAGAGGATACTTACAGACGCAATCGACCGGACGAAAGAAATTGCTGTTAAATGGGGAGGATCTCAAAATTTGAGTGATAACTATATAATTGAAATGCCTAGGGACTACGGAAGTTTACATATGATCAAAAAGGACATTGATGAAAAACTAAGGTCAATCAATAGACAGTTATCACCCAAGTATATTTGGAGAATAAATGTAGATCGAAGAATTGGCCAATTAGAAAGAACGCCTGAAGATATAGAAAGAATCTCTAATGCCGCAATGGAAAGAGTACAAGACATCACTCAATTTGGTATCTGTTATCACGAAAGTATGCTTCTTGAATCTCAAATTAAAGACATCGTTGAGAATGGCTTTTCATCAAGATCTCAACTTGAAATCGAGGGCAGAACAAATTATTTAAGGGGTATAAATATTTTCCCTGAAATGATATCTTTCAGCATGAAATCTGACCCCGAAAAACCTATCAAACTCGAATATGGTCATGCAGGTAATATTGAACCAAGAATTCAAGATTATGGTTTATATTACCAGGTGAGTCTTCTATTAAATAGCAAATTTATAGACGAATTAGTCGTTAAAGGAGAGAAGCCGATTTTATTTACAGGAGAGTACTTCAAAGAACAAGAGGGACAAGCGCGAGCGGTAGAGTATCTGAAGGCTAAGGGGTGGTACGAGCGCTTACAGAACTGCCTGCCCCCTATTGGTAAGGAAGAAGATACATACGATCATCGAGGAATAAAGAATGCTAAACCTTGGCGTTTTGAGATATTAATGTATCCAGAAGACCAAAGCACAGCAGTTGAAAATCCAATCGGTGGGTTAGTAATGGGTCGGCTATATGATGAGTTGCCAGAACTAATCATTGACGCTTCAGTCAAGTCCCTTAGAAACGCCATACCAATTTACGATCCAAGAGGTAATCTTTTATGGCCCAAGCGAATGAATTACAAAGAGGTGAAGAAGATGGTGACTGAGAGAGACGAGCAACAGCTAGCGGCTGAGCAACCTAAGGATGGCGAAGCCAACAGCTCTACTGAATTAGAACCGGAAAAAGAACTGCCGAAAGACGACGGCACTCCGGACACCAATGTGCCGGAAGAACCAAAAGATGCCGGGGATAAAAAGGACTAATCGGAGAGACAAGAAAGAGAGCTAGCTAGCTCTCTTTCTGTTAACTCATGACGAACTCCGAAGCATATCTCAATGTTCGCAATCGTCTTAAAGATGAGGTAGGCAACATTATCGACAATCTAGTCATACTTTACCCTGGGGCCGGAGGCGGGTATTGGGCGCTCGCTAGACTACTTTTTCCGGTTATAGAGAGTATAGGCAGTTTGAAGTACGGGAATAGAAGTACTTCTAAGAACTTAACGGATATATTTGAGAACGAGTTGGCTTGCGTCAACCCCAAATATGCAAGTTATTCCCAAGTGATTGCACAAATGTACCGGAACTCACTCATTCACCAGGACGAACTTCGAAGCATTAGCTATGAGGGGAAGATAATACATTGGAGTGTTAAGCTTAATATTCCGAGCGAGAATCTCGTAATTACTCACAGGGAAGACGTAGGTCAGTATTGGGTCAGTCTAGACCTAACGAGTCTATATAAAGATTTGCTTACAGTATGCAACGCCCTGGTTGACAGCCCAAACAATGAAGCTGCAGAAAGATACGAAAAGTGGAAGTTACAGAAAGTCACCTCGCAAGACAGCAATACCTCGATGGTTAACCAGTTAGATCAAATAATCCGGCCGTTCACCGGGACGGTTTGATGTCAGACGTTTACGACTTTTGTAATCCTTGAGATCCGAAAAGTTCTACCTTCATTTCTCAAGTGGCAGTAACTGCTTAAATAATATTGGCCGCTCTCGCAAACTATACCTTTTGGCGTAATTCGTCGATTAGTGCTTTGATTGTTCTTATCAAGATAATCAATGACTAAATCATCACCGCTCCTAAGCGAAGAGTTGATGATAGATATTTTTGAATCTTTTACTTTGTAATTAAATCCGTAGCTCCTGAGGTCGTCACGTTCAACATTATCGGAAAAAGTACGATTGTGCCGATTCTGGTGACAATCCTTACAAAGCGTTGTCAGGTTCTCCATTACGTTCTTCCCGCCCAAAGAAAGAGGTATTATATGGTGAGCTTGTAGGCTCAACTGCGTTCCGCAGTTAGTACATTTTCCACCATCTCTCTGAATTACTTTTGCTCGCAGCGAGGGCCACGGCCCCCTAACTATATCTTTCGATATTGGAGTAACAATTCTCTGCTCCATCCTCTCGGAAGGGCTGACGATACTTTCTGTTTGGTTAAGGCTCCCACCCGTTAATAAGCGACTAGGGTCACTAATTGTTTCTTCTCGATCTGTCCCAGGATCCTTTTTAGTTCCTTCCTCCTGAATTTTGATAATCACGTAGATAGCCGCTAAGAAAATAAACACCCAAATCATCACTGAGATTGTTTCATAATTACGAGCACAAGATAACTTTAGGCTGGATTTTCGCTCAATTTTCCGATACAATTTGGCGGCTGGAATTAGTTTTCAGCAAGGAGAGGGTTTTGAAAAAGCTCTTTACAATTTTGTTCGCACTTGCGGCTTTGGCCGCCTCGTCATTTGCCACCGACTGGACTTTCATCCAAGACAGACTCAATGACCCTGTCTACAGCGGGCCAAGCGGCTTGCAGGGCGAGATTTCCGGAGATTCGATCCACATCTTCGGTACCAACACCGAAACGCCTCCGGGTAATGGCGACCCCCTACGCTTTTGGCCTGGTCTTTCTGCCGAAAGTACGACATAATTTACTGGATTCACCCTGGATGCCAACGCGACACTCAATGGGTCGGGATCAGGATTCATGTACGGCATCACCGTTTGGGGTGATCGGTCGCACTATATAATGTACGGGCTCGATTTTGATGACAGCTTCCCGTACCAGCCCTCCAAGTGGACGGCCTATGGTGGGTCACCACAACCCGACATTATGCCGAGCTGGACGAGGCTTGGAGGTCTACTTAGCAACCCTAACGATCCGCACCGAGTCAAGGTCGAGCTGATTGGTGGGTTCACCAAGTTTTGGATCGACGATATCTTGCTCGATACGACTTCGTTCTCGATGCCAAATGCCAAGCTTCGCCTCGGTGCGTTTGCCTGGACGAACGGCGACACTGTCGACGCAACCTATTCTTCAATTGTGGTTTCGCCCGTTCCCGAACCAGCGACGATCGCGATTCTCGGAATCGGCCTGGCTCTCATTGCCAAGCGCCGACGAAAATGATCACCTCTTCCATCTCGATGCGGCGGGCCCACTGGCCCGCCGCTTTTGCTATGCACTGAACCTGTTTTGGGATAAAATCAACAACATATTAATGAAGAAGATTCAGAACGATATATTGAGCTACCGAGAAATGTGTGAGGCCGAAAACACTCAGACATTGCAACGAGGGATGAATTTTCGAATGAATCCCGCCTACTCCGTTATTCTTATGTCACAAAGGTCAAACGCTCCTTACAAGGACAGAATCGACGAAGACGGAATGACAATTGAATACGAAGGCCATGACACTACGAAAAAATCTTACGACCACAATCCTAAGACGGAAGATCAACCGAAGAGATTGCCCAGTGGCCGCCTAACTCAAAACGGGATGTTTGTAAAAGCTGTTGAAGAGTTCAAGGGCGGGGAAGATCCGGAGTTAATAAAGGTTTACGAGAAGGTATTACCAGGGATTTGGTCCCTAAAGGGTTTTTTCGATCTTGTCGACTACAAGATACTTCGCGACGACCAACGTAGCGTCTTTCGTTATGTCTTAAGGCTTTCTAATCGAGAAGGAATGAGCAAGACGATATCAGTGAACATTGAACATACTAGATTGATTTCCTCGGAAATCAAAAAAATAGTTTGGAAACGAGATCAGGGGAAATGCGTTATCTGCGGCAGTAATAAAAATTTACATTTTGATCACGATCTGCCTTTTGCCAAAGGCGGAACTAGCCTATCAGCAAAAAATGTTCGATTGTTATGCATGACGCATAATTTACAAAAATCGGACAAGATTGAGTAAATATTTGCCTGAACTATTAGGAACAAAATAACAGGAGTAAAATAGTAGAGATGTCTACGATTGATATTTTTAAGAAAATAAACAGAAATGCTTTCAACGAAAAGCTGATCCATCGATATTTATTTGAGCAGTACTACTTTGGATCTTCACAACAACGGAAAGGACTACTCCCCGAAAGACTCCACCGATTACAGGTAAACTTAATTGTGCCCGAAGGGTCTAAGACCGAAGCCGGGTACAGGGCAGATCTGGAGATCTTCTTCAAAAACAAACTGAACGGTGTCCCAGTCGAAGTGAAATGGCATCTAGATGATTTTAGAAAAGATAACCAAAAGAAATACATCAGAGAAAATGATGGTTTTCTCGTAGTCCTGGGGGAGACAGAGGAGAAGATATTCGAAGGAATTGATGTCGTAACAATCGACCATGATGATTTTGCAGATTGGATAGCAGATAATATTTCGCGGCTTTCGAGAGAGTCTTTGATTTATCAGGCCGAAAGTAAAAAGCTGTCGAGTAAAAATCAGTATTGGGTAGTTTTTCTCAAGGGTGGTGCGACCGGACCAGCTATGAACAACTTCCACCGAATGCTTAAGAGTAAGAAGACGAAACCCTTCTGGGCATTCAGACAGAATCCTAAGGCCCTACCCCACATCCTAGACATGCAAAGAGGAGATAGGATAATTTTCTTGTTTGGAAAAGCTGGACTCGGCATGGCAATGCAGAAGGACCCTAAAACAGAGGTGGTACTTTGTGGATATTATTTTTGTAATATTGCAGAGCCATATTATATGGCCCTAGACAATTCTCGCGGGTTATTTTTTGAGGACGCAGAGAGGAAACCGGGGATCAATGATCGGAAATGGCCGCACTTCTTCGACTTTGACATCAAAAAAAGATCTAAAAAAGGTTGCAATATACAATTCGGAAAGCAGGGTGAGTTTGCCGAAGCATTCTCAAACTCGTTCAACTTTGGCGGCGGCACCCCTTACCCACTTTCACGATCGCAGTATGAAAAGTTAAAGGATCGTTTATATAAACTTACCGAAATAAAAGTATAGGAAACTGTTCTTTTTAGCTTGCCTCTACAAGAGCCACTAATGCATAAAATTTCCCGTTCAAAAATTGACTTGTTTACCGAATGCCCACGGTGTTTTTGGTTGAATTAATAGCTTATTCTCACTTTCTAAAACCCAACCAATAACCAACCAGTAACTATTCACATACCAACATACATCTAGACAGTGTTATTAATAATTAATAACACTCTTGACAACGTTATTAACATTTAATAAACTTAGTCCAAATGGCAATAGTAAGTATCTCAATCCCGAGCGAAATTAACGCCAAGGCCAGCGATCTGGCCAAGAAGCAACGGCTTTCAAAAAGTCAGGTTTTTGCTGAGGCGTTGGAAAGTTATGAGATTAGAAAGTCTTGGCAGGAGCTTCGAGTAATCGGTGATAAGTATGCTAAGCTCTTCGGCATTGAAACCGATGACGATGTCGAAAAATTCTTCGGCTAAGTTCAGAGTAGTCTTTGACACCAATATCTATATCGCTGCATTTTTGCGGCCGGGTTTGTGCGAGACTTTGCTCGAAAGGGCAAACCAGGGAGCTTTCGAACTTTATGTTACGCAAGAAATAATGGATGAGACGCTAAACAAATTGAAAACAAAAATGAAAGTGTCAAACATCGACCTGGAAAAATTTTCTACTCATATCAAGAAAATCGCCCGGCTTGTGGAGCCGCGCCAGAAGTTGGACGTGATTAAGGATGACCCAGACGACAATAAGATCCTTGAATGTGCGGCCGAAGCAAAAGCTAATCTAATAGTTTCGCTCGATCATCACTTGACCGATCTCAAATCGTATGGCGACGCAGGGATTGTTCACCCAAAGACCTTGAAGTGGATCGTTCCTACCGACTAAATGCATAAAATTTCCCGTTCAAAAATTGACTTGTTTACCGACTGCCCACGGTGTTTTTGGTTGGACCAAGTTAAGGGCGTTAAGCGTCCAAGCGGTCCAGCATTTTCCTTGAATATCGCCGTAGATGAATTGTTTAAAAAAGAATTTGATGTTTATCGATCTAAAGGAACCGCTCATCCAATCATGAAGGAATACGGCATTGAGGCTGTACCATTTCAACACGAAAAAATAGATGTTTGGCGTAGTAACTTTACAGGAGTTCAATACCATCACAAATTAACAGATTTATTAGTTTTTGGTGCTCCTGATGATATTTGGGTAACACCTGAGGGAACTCTTCACGTTGTTGACTATAAGGCCACTTCTACCAAAGACGAAACAGATTTTGGCTCTAAAGAACATCACAGCCATTACATGCGCCAAGTGGAAGTTTACCAATGGCTGTTGCGTCAAAACGGCTTCAAGGTAAGTGATACTGCCTATTTTGTTTTTGCTAATGCTCGTAAAAAAGAAGATGGTTTCCACGGCCGATTGGATTTTGAAATTAAAATATTCCCCCATGTTGGTACTGACAGTTGGATAGAACCAATACTAGAAGGTATTGCTCACTGTTTTAAAAAGAAAAAATCTCCCTCTTGTTCAAAAGGTTGTCTTTACTGCCACTACACTGCATCCGCTGGGGCGGAATAGGTAGTTAGCCACTTCGGAATAAAAAAAGCGGCTCGATTCAGGGGCAATCGAGCCGGTCGTGTTTGTCGAGCCGTCGCTACGGGTGTTTTGTTGCGAAGCCGGCTGTGAGGCTCTCGTCCTTCATCATGAGAGCCTCGTAGACGTCATTTTCGCTGATCTTGGCGATGTCGTAGGCTTCGTAGCATGTCAGCTCGCCGGTCTTGACGCAGTACGCCAGTACAAAAGCTTCGTCAGCCTTCCAGGGCAGGCCGGAGAACGAAAAGATATCGCTTTCCTTCTCTTTTCGGACTGCGCCGGGCCATTTGTTATTGGCTCCGTCGCAAGACTGGAAGCTTGAGACGTGGTCGTCGTGGAGCGATAGACGTAACGCTTTCTCGGCAGAGAAAGCGCGATACCGATCTTCTTTCTCCTTGGGCACGAGACCCACCAAGCGGCCGAACATTTCGTAGCTGGTGTGATCCGAAGTGACCGGATGGTAGATAGTGAAGTAACCACCTGTTCTCTCTTGCTCTTCCTCGGGTAGAAGTGAGAGAACTTGGCCGAGAAGCTGTCCAAGATTGGCAGAACCAATCGCTTTTGATAATAAAGATGCGCCGATATTCAACTTAGTTCCTCCTTAATCGGTAACGAGAGGATTATATACCTCCTTGGAGCGGAAGTACATAGACTAGTTCTGTATTTTCGCTCAATTTTAGAAATTAGCTGGTGCGCGTCTTGACAAAAACGGACTCTTTTGGTACTCTTAGTTCAAGAAAAGTCTCCGGCCGGGGGTTTATACACCCCACATGGCAGGGGATTTTTTGTTACTCCGGTGGGAAAATGGACATAAGGAATTTTTGCTTGTTCTTTAGATCTTCTTTGATTTGGACATAAAAAACCTCTTCCTGTGGTGTTATCCCAGCAAAGCGGTGGAGAATCTCACTCTTTCTGTTTGGATTTTGTTTTGAGGTTGGCTCATGGCGTGACTTTTCTATCAGCTCGATGGCGCAAGGTAAATAGCGCAAACGTCTTCTGCGATCTGCGAACGGAGTTTGACTAAGATGTGGCCAGAAATAGTCAAAGAATATCTTTTCCTTCTTGAAGTATGCACTTCGCAGGTAAGGCCGTCTTTTAGTTTTCTTTTCGATCTGGTGATAAATTAGTCGCGCTTGTTTGTTAATGTCTGTATGGCGAGTTGCACCGATCTTTGATGTTTTCACTGTAAAAGCCTTCATTGTCTTAATTGTATCAGGAAAGGAGATTGACTAGCTTCCTGCGACTCTGTATTTTCAACCCGGGCTCTGGATTTTCGCTCAATTCTCCATACTCTATCCCATATCTACGCACCAGGTTGCGTTCAGGTTTAGAGCCGCAATTCTTGCAAATGACGGGCAGGGCTACAGCGTCTTAATGTTTAAACCGAGGTCTTAATGATTATAGATTCAATCGAGGCCTTGATTTTAGCGCTGTCTCGTTCCCAAGTCTTAGTTGTTGTCGAGCCAGTAGCCGCCAAGCCGACGGCATTATTAACTACAAAGACGTACTGGATTTGATGAACATCATAAGTGTCGTTTGGAACTGTACCCTCCACAATGACAACTTCATACCCATTGACAGTCTTTGAGGAGGAGCTAACTAAAACCATTCCAGGCGTCGAACTCGCTAAATCTTGAGCGTACTTGTTCTTGTAGTCCTCGACGGTAGAGAATCCACTCTCGTGAGCGGCAATTACTATATTGATATTAGAAAAAAAGCCTTTCGTCTCACTAGCACGATCCGGCTTTGGTGCTGCCAGTGCGTAGTCAGCTTCTTGTAAAATGTCAGTCGGTCTTACCCAACCGGATGGCGGATTTATAGTGAAGGACGGCTTAAGACTATTGGTGCTAGTATAGGTTTCTGGTTGAGTTTCCAGAGTTGAGCTCTCCGCTCTCTGGGTATCAAGTGTTGGTTGAGCGGTTAGATTGGTTTTTGAATTATTTTTTGATTTCGTCCAATACACTGCACCAGTTGCTACTGCGGCAACTCCGAAAACTGCGATTAAGAGGATAACAACCGGTATAAGTCCGCGACTACGACCGTACATTAGTTTTATTACGGCCTTTTACTAGTAGACTGTCAAGTCGTTGACAACTAATAGTTGTGGTAAGATTTTGTTAATGAGTGAACATCCAGCAGATAGTCCTACGGTACCGCCAGTCAAGAAAAAACGTCACGGTTGTCTTAAAGGATGTTTGATCTTCGTGGGTTTGTTTGTGGTTGTGATCGTTGGGAATGCTCTAGTTACGGGCTTCCGAGATTCAGAAGCTAATATTTTAAAAAATTATCAGCCAACTGAAATCATTGCCGATATCGCACTAAAAGACACCTTCACAGATAAGGGTAAGGCGATGCTCTACCGCACCAAGCCAGAGTTTGTTGGAGGAGAAGCATTCAGAGCTGCTTGTGCTTCTGATGGAATTGAAGGGTTAGCCTGTACTAACACCCAAAAAACCACTTTCTTGCAAATAGATGATCCGGAGTTTAGCGACCACAAGTACTCGGCTGCGGCTCACGAAATGCTACATGTTGCCTACCACAAATTAACAGACACCGAGAAAACCCAAGTTAACGCCTTACTTGATCAAGAGCAGCCCAAACATAAAGATGATTACCACCTTGCTGGTATCCTCGACATGCTGAAACAGAAAAAATCAGGAGATACTGAAACGATGTATAGCGAACTTCATTCAAAGTTCGGTGTTGAGTATGCAGATCTAATCCCGGGGTTAGAGGAGCACTATAAACTTTACTTTACCGACCGCTCTGAAGTTGTACGACTTTACCAAGAGGGTGGCTTTAACAGCCGAGTCCGCCGAATCGATCAATTGAACCAAGAAGGTTTGGCTTTAGAGACAAAGATTAACACCCTAGATAGTGCGCTACGTTCGCTTCAAGCAGCAGGGGTTGCCAACGAAGATGTTGATGCGTTTAATGCTAAGGTAAATCAAATTAACAGTTTGATCAGGCAGTACAACGCCAAAGCCGCCGAATCGCAAAAACTATTCGCCGAAGTGGAAACTTTTTATCGCTACTTTAACCCCAATTACAAATCTCCCGCGGCTAAAACCGAGCAGTAAAAGTCCGTAGCGCATTAGGAGCAAATCACACTATAGTTGGTGCTATAATCATCTTATGAGCTGGAAGTTTGAAAACTCATTTCAGGGAAAAACCTGGCAAGCGATTGTCGATCACCCTTGGGTTTACCTGGCACTTGGTGCGGCGATAGTTATCGGTATCGTCTTTAATTCTCGCTGGTGGGGAACACTTCCATTCATTCTAGCCATCTTCGCCTTTGTTATTTACGGTAGTTTTTACGTTATTAAACTAATACTTTTACCAGGAGAAGGGACACACTGGCTAGTATTCCGTATTTTACTTTTATTGATTATGATTCTTTCTCTTGGTGCCTGTTCTCTGCTAGGTAAGGCCTATGTCAAAGAGAAAATACTCCCAGCACTGAAAGATACTACGAGTCAAGAAAGTAGGTAACCTACCTAGAGAGGGGATGGTCTTTAAGCCCCGAGAGGCTCAGAGCTTTGTCACTTTTGGGCGTCGAAGGTAGTATTGGTAAGAATCTTATCTGCCGTGTCAGAATTCAGATCGTCATCTCTAAGGTAGTAGGTAATTTCAACAGCAAGATTTTTAGTGGTATTAATGTAATAAACTCTTTTCAATAGAGAGCTACCTAGATCACCACCAGTAATCATCGTTGCTTTCCCTCCACCATCAATACTAAGTTCGGAGACGGTATAATCGCTAGGAATAACATTATTGAAACGACCGTAAGCTAGCTCTTTACTGGAAATGTATGTTTTACTATCCTGCGTTTCGAGATCTTTAAGAGATGAGAGATAGATATCGATCGAACAATCACTAAGGGATTCTAAGAGCACATCATTTTTGACTGCTAACATCGCGTCTTTCACAGAGGTGTATTTTTCAATCGGAGCACTTAATGTAAACCCACGATCCGGGTATTTTAGGTGAATTCCAAAAATCGTATTGTCGTATATCTTCCAGTCATTTATTGGATATTTGGCTAATTCTTGGCCACAAACAGACTCGCTTACGCTAAGCGGTGTTTCAACTTTTCCAGTATCAGGATCGATAGTCACCCCCTGATTGTTTAGGTTAACGATATACCAAGCCAATCCAATTCCGCCAATCAGAGCCACTGCTATCAAGAGTATTTTCGGTAGTTTACTTTTTACCGGTGGTTGACTAGGAGGAACAGCAGATACTGTAGCGGGTACTGAAGGTTGGCTTGTTCCGGAGATATCTTCCATACTAACAGCTTACAGGCGAGTGTTTAGGCTGTCAAAGAATAGTCAATTATTTAGTTATTGAGTTTAAGTTTACTAGCAAATAAGTTCAGATAATTTTTAGCGTCATCAGTACTAGAAGATAAAGGTTGGATTCCGAGCGAGATAATCTTGCCCTCGCTTTTGACGGAGTATCGAAAGTCTGGCACGTCACAACAACTTATATCTGAAAAGTAGGCTTCTCGATCAGCTAATCCACTAGTCGCCTTGACTGGTGCAAAGTCTTCAATCTCGTTAACCCCACTTCCGTAACCCCGAAATTGTTTTATAAGCCAATCTTTAAGACCAAGGTTAGTGGGGTTTTCCGAAACAACGAGATAGATGATGTGGAACTGGAAATCATGATAATTTATTTTAGAAAGTTCTTCCTGCTCAAAGTCGGTTAAGAGGCTATATGATTGGTCGCATTGCAACTTCTCGCTATCGGTCAGATTAATGTCGTCTTTGTTGGAGGACTGCCAGCTATAGCAGTCAAAGAAGCTGTCACTCTTGGGGTCGCTGAAAAACACTTCTATGGCGTCAGGTTTACCATCAAGAACCTGTCTCTGAGCGACCCAATTAGAGGGGTAATCAAGGGTTATATTGTAGCCCTTATCAGATAGCTCATATGTCTTCCACGATTCAGTATTTAGTGCGGCGATGTTGGTCGAGCTGGAAGCCAGCCAGCTTAGCTGGTCGTTAATTAATGGTAGTGACTTGACTCGGTCATTAGCGATCTGAATAGTATCCTGTTGAGGTTTAATAATTTTTTGGTAACCAAAGTAGCCACCGGTGATTAGAATTGTCAATGCTAGCAGAGTAAGTAGAAATGGTTTAGTTTTTGGCATTAATACACTCTCTATTGTACTTATCTGAGCCCTTTTTTATAGCCACAATACGAAAAAATGGAGTGGACTTGTAAAGCAAACTTTACATTTTTGGGGTAAAATAACTACACATGTCTTCAGAAAAAGTCTTGATAATTTCCGATCTTCATCTGACGAAAAAATTTTCGCCGGCGAAGTTTGATTTAATCAAAAAAGTAATCTCTGATTGTGACCAGCTAATTATAAATGGTGATCTCTGGGAGGGATTTGGTATGTCACTGAAAGATTTTATGAGTTCAGGGTGGAGGCAACTCTTCCCGTCACTAAAAGAGAAAAATACGGTGTATCTATTCGGAAACCATGATCCAAAAGAAAATGCTAGGTATGAGCAATTTAGCACTCTGGCAACAAAAACATACGAATTCTCTCAAAATAATGTGGACTTTTATGTAGTCCATGGTGATTATTTCGATCCAACACTAGACATGAGACATCCAAATCTTCCAAAACCATTGTTATTTATTGGAGTTATCGTAGAAAGCTGGCTGATTAGTACTATTGGCCGCGGTTACTTGAACATTTATCGAGCGAGTAACGAAAAAATGAAAAAATGGCATAGAAGCAACATCTCAAACAAGTGGTTAGTCTGTGGTCATAGTCATTTAGCCGAGCTAGATTTAGAGACTAAATTTGCAAATTCTGGAATCTTTTTGCGGCCTGGTCTGGCAAGTTACCTGAAGATAGAAAAAGGGGAAATAGAGCTTAAGTATGTCTAATGGCTAGGGACTTCTACGATATTTTAGGTGTTTCTAGGGGAGCGAGTGAAGCTGAGATAAAAAAAGCTTACCGCTCTAAAGCCCATAAACTCCACCCAGACAAAGGTGGAGATAAAGCGGCGTTTCAGGAAATTAATGAAGCCTACCAAGTGTTGGGAGATAGAAATAAAAGATCTCAGTACGACCAATTTGGTAGTGTGGGTCGCGGTAGCCCGTCTTCGGGCGGAGGATTTGGAGGGCAGGGCTTTGGCTTTGATGGTTTCAATGTGAACTTTGGAGGTCAGAGTCAGGGTGGTTTCGGTTCAATTTTTGAAGATTTATTTGAATCTGCTTTTTCTCAGGTTCAGGTTCAGTTAGCTGTATCTATTCCCCAGGCTGTATTGGGAGATACAGTCCGTTTTAAAACAAATTTTGGTGACGAAATAGAATTACGAATTCCA
This sequence comes from Candidatus Berkelbacteria bacterium, assembly GCA_030650195.1. Classification (GTDB taxonomy): domain Bacteria; phylum Patescibacteriota; class UBA1384; order 2-12-FULL-50-11; family 2-12-FULL-50-11; genus JANLIQ01. Next base: position 27,150 of record JAUSEP010000051.1, read on the forward strand.
CCCGCCACTCAAGAAGGACAGTCCTTCAGGTTTAGGGGCAAGGGACAGCAGACTCGCCACGGACGGGGAGATTTGACAGTTGTGATTCATATTGAAATGCCTCGACACCTTTCCCGCGAACAGCGTGAGCTGTACGAGCAACTAAAAAATATCAGGTAGTACTCTTGATCTTTACCCTAAAATAAGGAATAATTGCCACAGTACTTTAGTACAGGGAGGTAAGCCATGGGGAGAATTAGAGTCGCCCTATTAGCAAAAATGAAGCAAGCTGATCTGTGGGAAGCTCTGCAAAAACGAAACTGGTCGCAAAAGCAGGGAGCAGATTTCGTGGGAATGCGTGCCGGCAAATTTGGCGAAATGTTGAATTTAACGGCCTTCCCAAAATTCACGCCCGAGCTCGACATTAAGCTCTTTGAGCTGACCGGGAAATTTGCCGAAGAACTTTTTCCACAGGAATTTCGCACCAGAGAATTCTTGGAGCAGAAAAAGGTTTTCACAGCGATCGGATCAGTCGGACCAGCCGCAATCTCATCGTCAGGTGTCCTCTCGTTGCCTCCTAGAGATATTCAAGAGATGCTCGAACTTCGAATTAGATTGCTTGAAGTTCTTGGAGAAGGCTTAGACACACTCACTTCTAGAGAGAGGGAGGTCTTCTCTCTGAAGTATGGTCTAAACGGGGATCTCTTAGAGGCAAATGTAGAAATCGCCACAAAGCTTGGTATTACGAAAACCAGAGTTGAGCAATTAGATACTCAAGCTGTGAAAAAGCTTAAGGACATTGCTCGGCGGAAAAGCATTAATTGGAAATAGCGACAGGATCGTGTCGCAATGGTGTTTTGCTCGAACACTCGTTGAGCAAAACACCAACCTGCAAGTGCTGAAGTTCTACCAACTGCCCTTGCCCCAAGAAACTGGGCGTTACCACTACTAGCTGACCGGGCTCAACGACCACCGTATAGCACGGTGGTCTCTTTTATAAAAGCGTTTTTATTTCCTTTCGGTTTAGTGTGAAAAGGAAGGGAAGCATTACAAATAGTTGAGCCTTCACGTTAAAAAAGGCGCGGCCACCGTTGTGGCCGCGCAAGGGGAAGTCATAATTAGGTCGTAGTACCAAGTACGTAGTCGATCACGTCCTTAGCGCCGTAGAGGCCGTCAGGCCCGAGCGTATGCTCCAGTGAGCGAATGAAGCTAACGTCGTCTCCAGAAGTGATTAGTGGCGGTTCGCGCCGCCCTTCTTTTTTTCTGAATTGTCCCAGCCCGATGGTGGCCATCAGTCCGTTACAGACACATACGCTTCCTTCTATCTTGTCGGGACTACCATTTTTATTGCGGTAGTCATCGATTGGCTCGGAAGAACAGCGCCAACCAATGGTCTTGTTACCTTGCTTGTCCTTTTTCCAGTAGGCTTCGCGAAGATAACCGATGTCGCAGATCCGATTACGCTCGTTGTAGACCCGTAGTTCCCAAAGCGTCCCCTCACGCATGACTATCTTGAACGGATAGCCAGTTGGAGATGCCCTAAGACTTGTGTAGACATCGTACATTCCATTCAAGGCATCTTGTACGGAACGTCGCTTGATAGCGGCGATTATCCCCGATTCACGAGCGAACGAGAACGCTGTACCGATCTGAACACCACAAGCACACAGATCAAGTGCCCGTTGGAGTGCCTCGGGACTGCACGACTCACCTGCAATCCAGAACGGGAGGCCAAGGTCACGAAAATACTTGTACCCTGGGTTGTCCTTACCTTCTAGATCATAGATTGGCTCGCCTCTTTCGTTGCGGGCAAACTCTCCTCGCGGCTCGGCATTATGCCCACCAGCTTTCGGCCCTTCGACGACAAAACCGTCGGGCGGAAGATCTTTTGTCCTTCGCATCAGAACCATAGCCGCCAGCGGCGTTGAGACGATAAACAGACAGAGCGGTTTCTCAACACCGAGTTTCTGGAAATCCTCGGGGCCAATCACCGTCTTGGGATCGAACGTCATCTCATAGGTGCCTGCATCAAAGCCGTCTCCTTTCTTGACGTCAATGTTGTACGAAGCGATCTCTGATCGGTAAAGATCGTCGATCATCTTTGGGAACTGGTCACCCAGTCCGGCTCCGACAACGAAGAAGTCAACTCCTGCCAGGATAGCACCAAGAGACTCGTACAAGTGAGGCGCCTGAAGTTTCTCAAGCAGGTTGATTCCGATCAACCCGTCATGCCCTTCTTTGGCCAGGTAGACGGCCGCAAAGGCGGAGAAGATAAGGAGAGCTCGCATGAGCTCCCTCGGCTCGTGATCGGGCATTGGAATAGATTTGTACTGTTCGTTCTGGTCTATCCCGCCCTCTTCGTAGTATCGATTCCAGACCATCTGACCCAGTTTGGGGATTGGAAAATGATCGAGCGCTCGACGAATTGAACCGTCTCTATCGCCTTCCTGAAGTAGTCGGGGAATAACAAGAGCCATTCCCGTACCCGACACGATTCCGGCCTGACCACGAAGCGCTACTGCTCGGGCAAGTTCCCAGCCCGATACACCGACACCCATACCTCCTTGGAAGATGCGGGTTTGTTTCAATCTGTAAAGTTTCGTAGGAATCACCACATCACCTCCTCAAGGGATGCTATGGGTATACTAGCTATTTTGGTCGATAAAAGATATGGATTTGACACCTAACCAAGTTGCTTGGATACTAAACTATAGGAGGAATAAAACTGCAAACCGTACCCAGTTGGGACCTATTCTTAATCATCTTTTTCATCGTTAGCGTTGGCTATTCGTTTGTTTTGCAACGCGACAAAGTTGTAGTAACGCTACTTGCAATTTATGTTGGCATTGTTGTTGCTGCAGTCTTGGGTGGTCCAGCTCAACAGTTTTTCCAGGGAGATAAGACAGTTGGTAACCAGTTATTTATAAAAGCTAATACCTCACCGTTTACTATCCAGGCAGGGCTATTCTTTATAACAACAATCCTTGTTTCAGTGCGTTCGGGTATTGGGAATCGTGGCTCCTCAAGTGGGGGAAAACTTTCAACATTTGAGTTGGCATTGTTTAGTTTTCTCAACTCAGCCTTAATCCTAACGGCAGTTTTCTCGTTTATGGAACCGGCCGCTCGAGCGCAGTTTGCCGAACATTCCAGAATTGCCCGAGTTTTCATTAATCGTGAGATGTGGTGGACGGTAGCACCGCTCATTGCTTTGATAGCAACCGGTGGCTTGGGTAAGGGTCGAAGTTCTGATTATTAGAAACTAACAAGGCAAGAATAGAGGCCGGGTCTCCGCAAGCGGAGCCCGGCCATTGCCGTGAGGTGCAAAACCTAACGAACGTTACGCAATCGTCCGCGCCGAGACCCTCGGCAACGCGACGGTGGCAGCTTGATCCCCCAGTGCGAGGTGCGACCGATACGAATCTGACGAGTGAGAACGATCGGAAAGAGATATCGCTGCAAATTCTGACCTCCAATGTGCTTTAGCTACATCACGATCGATGACGCTATTGTGAATATATACAAATATCAGACTTGCCAGCAAGTCGGTGCGATTACGTGTTATTTTTGCTACCCTGAAGCCATGGCAACCACCGACGAGCAACGGATAGTTGAGCTCGAGCAAGAGATAACCAAACTTAGAAGTCAGCTTACCACTGACGAACTAACAAAAATTCTTAACCGTAAGGGGTTGATTGAAATCCTCAGGCCTTGGGCTCGAGAAGTTGCCTACCAGTTAGCCAATCCTGATCGTCGCAAGGCCCTGATCGTTCGGGCTCTTTCGCTAGTATTTGTAGATATTGATCGTTTCAAAGGCATTAATGACCGTTATGGGCACCAGGCCGGCGACCTAGCGCTAAAAACAGTCGCTAAAATTTTAAAAGAGAATGTTAGAGAGATTGACATTGTTGGGCGATACGGAGGAGAAGAGATAGTATTAGGGCTGATTGGTGCCAATCTAGGAGATAGTAAAAAGATTTCCGAACATTTACGTAAAAAAATTGCTGATACACCAATCAAATTTCGCGATCAAATAATCAACGTTACAGCTAGTTTCGGAGTAGCGGCTCTGTCAGCGGATTTGAACCTAGACGAGCTCATTAAACGAGCCGACGAAGCGTTGTACCGAGCAAAGGAAACTGGCCGCAACAAGGTTGTTACGGCTTCGTAGCCCCGGGTAGATGGTTGCCTTATTTGTTACCGAGGAGGCAACACTTTCCAGTCACCAGAATCGTTTGACAAGCTAATAAATTCGCAATCACCGATATTTTCTAACTCCCCCTTATGTAGAATTTCTCTGTAAATACACCTAATTGATCCAGCATGAGCAACCAAGGCTACGATTTTGTATGGGGCGGTGGTCATCTGATTCCAAGCAGCCTTGATTCGTTTGGAGAACTCTGTGTAAGATTCTCCGTTCGGTAGGGTATTGTTTCGGTCTTCCAACAGTTCTACCAAATCCGGAAACCTATCCACTGCCTCGTCCTTCTTCATGCCGGTTAACGAGCCGTAATAATTACGCTCCCTGAAGTTGGGCATAATGACTATTTTATCCTTACTTTGACTGAAGAGCTTCTGAGCTGTTGAAAGGGCGCGGATTCGCGGGCTGGAGTAGACTACCTCAATACCCTCATCCTCCAATTCTTTGGCGAGTTTCTTTGCCTGATCCTCGCCCTTTTCTGTCAGCGCGTCATCGTAGTCACCCCCGTACCGATTTTCTATATCACTCGTAGACTCGCCGTGACGGATAAGGAAGATCTTCATGTGTTGTAGGCCCGGCGGGAATCGAACCCGCTACGCTCTCCTTAAAAGGGAGACGCTCTACCAATGAGCTACGAGCCTGTAAAAATAGCGCAATATACCCTAATATTTTAGATTAATTTACTCTAAAACTCAATTGCTCTACGGGGTTTTCTGTAGGTAATTAAATGCGCTCGTTGCAGCGACGGCCCCCATAGCGGCTGCCGTGACATCTTGTTTAAAATGTCCAAAGAAGTTTGTAGCATCACCAGCGGCAAAAACGCCTTCAATATTCGTTTCCATCATATTGTCTACTGCAACATAACCGTGTGAGTCGAGTTTAATTTCTAGAGATTCAACTAGCTCCATTTCTGGGACAGCACCTATCTCAACAAATAATCCATCGAGTTTTAGTTCTTTGTCGTTAGAAAGTCTAACGCCAGTTAGACGATCCTCGCCAAGAATCTCTTTAACCTGGGAATTTGGTAAGACTTCTACTTTTTGACCAAGATATGGTTTAAGTCGCTCGGCGTTAATAGGCTCAGGATGCAACTTGCCTCCACGGACGATCATATAAATTTTTGATGCGTACTGTACGGCCAGAAGCGCTCCTTTAACGGAAGCATCTCCGCTCCCAACGATAGCAATGGTTTTTCCTTTATAAAGCGGTCCGTCGCAAGTAGTACAGTAATGGACGCCCTTCCCAAGAGAAAACTCATCTTCTTTTGGTAGATTAAGCTTGCGTCTGGCGGCACCGTGAGTAAAGATAACCGACTTTGCAAGATATTCCTCTCCCGCTTCCCCAGTTAATTTAAATCCACCGTCAGACTTGGTTATTTTTTGAATTTTATCGGCGACAACCTTGGCACCTAGTGCC
>JAUSEP010000056.1 GCA_030650195.1 Candidatus Berkelbacteria bacterium
TCGTGTTCAGAATGCATTTCGTTTATTTCCATTTGGTTCCTCCTAATTAGTTTTATAGAACATCAAGTATGTCCCATCGGCGAGTTTAAGTACCGACGGATCAGCTGTTACCTTACCCGCAGTAGATAAGAAAGACTTGCCCGTAGAGGTGAATTTACTGCCATCAGTTGAAGTAGCAATATTTATTCCAGCCGTGAATAGGTAATAGGTGTCACCTTCTTTTTGCACAAACGGTACTGCCCCACCGGTGTAGGCCGTACCTTCTTCAGTGAAAGTTAGACCGTCTGTGGAAGTAGCGCTAACAACAGAATTACCTTCTATCTGTCCGGTGTAGAGACGCCAGGTTGAACCATCTTTCAAAACAAATGGGTCAAAGATGTCATTTTTAGCGAACCTAACGCCATCTTCTTGAGTAAAGCTTACTCCATCAGTTGATACAGCGGAATAGATTTTGTTTGTAGATTTGGTACCTGAGCGACCCTCGTTAATATCAAAGTAATAAAGACGAATTTTACCGTCGTCCATTAGAAACGGAGCTGGGTCAACTGGAACTTTATCACCAATACCAGTAAATTTAACATTTGTTTTTTCCGACCACGTTAGCCCATTGTCTTTGGAGGTCATTAGCCCTGTCTTCTCAGCGACGCCATCGGTAGCAACATCAACAAAATACAGATATATCGTACCTTCCTTTATAATCGCACCGGGTACCGAAGCGTGAGAGGCTAGAATTGTTTTTTGATCGGCCCAAGTTAAGAGATCCTTACTGGTGGCGTAAGAAATTTTGTCTCTGTACGGTCCCTGGGTGCTTGTGGACCAGTTGTATTGAGCGGTGTTTTTCGGCTTTGCTGTCGTAGCGGTATCTGCGGCGGTATCATCCGTGGCTTGGTTAGCGTTCCAGACAAAATAACCAAGGGCCCCGATTAAAACAATGGCAAAGATTAACAAAACTACTTTCAAAGATACTGATGCGTGCTCGTGCTCGGTGTGTATTTCGTTTAATTCCATATTTCCTCCCTACTCACTCTAGGGAGCGGGAAGAGTACTGTCAATTTTAGCGGGAGCGCTACGGTGGATAACAATGGCGTCAACATCCTGAGCAGCGTAGATTTGAATCAGCTCGCTGTTTTGGCGGACAACGAAGTAAACCAGAGTACCAACCAAAATCAAGACAAACATTAAGAGCGATGCTTTCAAACCGGTACCAACTTCGTTATGAACATCCATTCCCAAAGCTTAGTCATTGAGTAGCGTTCTAGCAACTATTCCTCGGTAGATCTCGGTTACTTGCTGATTTAAGCTTTTTGAGCGCTGTTTGACTCGGTCTTCAAACGGGAATACAATGCCCTAAGAATCTAACATTGAAGAAAAATATGATAATTATGAAAGGACTACATTATGACACCATTAACGATCGGTGTTCTCGCCGCTTTGGGTGGCCTGGCCGGTGGCTATATCGTCCGTCAAGTTTTATTGACTCGTTCGCAAGAGGATCAAGAGGGGAAATATAAAGAATTAATTCTCGAAGCCAAGGAAGAAGCTCTTAAGCTTAAGGAAGAAGCAAAAAAAGAAGAGAACGAACGAAGAAAAGAACTCGAGAAAGTCGAGTCTCAGTTGCGTGAACGAGAAGCATCCATTGAGCGCCGTATGGAAAAAGTTGAGGGAGAAAAGACCGAGCTCGAAAACCAGACCCAGCAACTAGAACTAGCCAAAGCAGATATCACCAAACTACGTGAGGACCAAGAAAAAGAACTTTCTAAGATTGCAAAACTTACCAAAGAAGAAGCGCACGAAAAATTACTTAAGGAAGTAGAAAAAGACTACTCCGACGACATTATCCGCAAGATCCGCTCCATGAAGGAGCAGATGAAGTCTCACTGGGACGCTGAAGCCAAGGAGCTCATTACCACGGCAATCGAAAGACTAGCAACTGACCAAACAGCAGAGATGACAATTTTTGCTTTTCACCTGCCAAACGATGAAATTAAAGGAAAGATTATTGGTAAGGAAGGTCGCAATATCCAGGCTTTCGAAAAAGCCACTGGAGTCGATTTGATTGTGGATGAAACGCCAGAAACAGTTTTAATTTCTAGCTTTGATCCCATTCGTCGAGCAGTAGCCAGTAAGGCTCTGCAGATGTTAATTAAAGATGGCCGGATCCAACCAGCCAAGATAGAGGAGTTGGTTGCTAAGGCTCAGTCTCAAGTTGAAGATGAAATTAAAGATGCTGGTGAAGCAGCCATCCAAGAAGTAAATCTTGTTGGTATCCATCCGGAATTAGTTAAGCTTCTTGGCTCGATGAAGTTTCGAACTAGTTACGGTCAAAACCAGCTTCAACATGCCATCGAGGTTACTCATATCGCCGCACTCTTAGCGGAAGAAGTTGGTGCTGATATAAATATCACTAAAAAAGGCGCTCTCTTGCACGATATCGGTAAGGCTGTCTCCCATGAGGTTCCGGGTTCCCACGTGGACGTCGGTGTTGAGCTAGCTCGTAAATACGGCATGAGTGAAGAAGTTATCCACTGTATCGAAGCGAGTCACGAAGATACGGACGCTAAGACAGTTGAAGCGATTCTATCTCGCACTGCTGACGCAATTTCTTCTGCTCGTCCAGGTGCTCGCCGTGAATCCACGGAACAATTTATTAAGAGAATGACCGAACTCGAAAATGTTGCAAACTCATTTACCGGCGTTGCTAAATCATTTGCTATTCAGGCTGGTCGCGAAGTTCGAGTACTGGTGCGACCAGAAACAATTGACGATCTAACAGCAATGAAGCTATCACGAGATATAGCAAACAAGATTGAAGCAGATCTCCAGTATCCGGGGACAGTCAAAGTAAACGTTATTCGCGAAACACGGTTTGCTGAAATTGCTCGCTAAGAATAGACTGGAAGTAATGAATCGGGAGGGGTTTGCTAAGAAACTTGCTGAAAAAAGCCAGCTTTCTGAAGAGGAAGCGGGTAAGTTCGTAGATGCTTTTTCCGAAACCCTAGCTGAATACTTCAAGAAGGGTGAAAAAGTTGTTATTGCAGACTTCGGGTCGTTTTACGTTCGAGACGACAAGACTGTTCAGTTCAACCCTTCGGCCAAACTCAAAGATCAGGTTGGGTAGGTACTGTTTGTGCCCTCGGCAGGAATCGGACCTGCATCTACAGCTTAGGAGTCTGTAGCTCTGTCCATTGAGCTACGAGGGCTTAGCAATATTATAAAGGTTTGGGCGGCGGGGGTATCCCCGCCGCCCTGGTGTTGCTCAACAAGTGTCTGCTGGCTGAGCGAAGAGGGACTTCATTCGTCGAGATGATTCAGTCCCATCGCCTTGAAGCCAAGCCTGGTGGTTTCGCACCCTTCGGAAGCGTTACCCTTCGGTGTTTCCTGTGTTTCCCGAGGGGCTTCGATTCCGGGCCTTGCTTCAGAGTCGGGGTTACCGAACCTGATCTGACGAACTGTCTCCGACAGTGCGATCATGGTCGCTAGTAGCATTCCATTGCTCCTTATACTCGTCGTAACGCCGCTTGCTGCGTTCAAGTACAGAACATTACAGAGTATAATAACGAAAGTCAAGTTTCGGGGTGTAGCTCAGTTGGTAGAGCGTACGACTCGGGTTCGTAAGGCCGCTGGTTCAAGTCCAGTCACCCCGACCAATTCAGACTTTCGGAAAGATGAGGGGCAATGGATTGCTCGCTCGCCCCGCCTACGGCGTGGCTCGCTGACTGGACGAACCTGTAATTCGACACTAAATCCCAGGGCGGACGAAGAGATATTAGAACTTGTTTG
>JAUSEP010000066.1 GCA_030650195.1 Candidatus Berkelbacteria bacterium
AGATAATCCAGCCTTAATCATCACGGCGAGCTGACGAGAAAAGATGATTTTTTCTTTAAGAGGAACTTTCTTACGTTTAAAACTAAAACTTAACGGTGAGTGGGACTTCTCCTCATAAGGGGAGATATGTAGAACGATTAAGCCTTGGGCACGCAAAGCTTTGTTGGCTTGACCTAGATCTTCGGCATGCAGTTCACCCCTAGTGGCCTTTGAGGCTCCGGGTTTCTTTGCCTGGTAGGAGTAGATCGGCATTCTAGTCTCGTGCGACGCGCCAGACTTCTTCGATAGTTGTTAGTCCCTGGAAGGCTTTGAGAATACCATCTTGTTTCATCGTGATGAGTCCTTCCTGTTTGGCTAGGGTCATAATTTCACTAGTACTGGCATGCTTTAAGGTGAGCTGCTTAATAGGTTCAGACATATTAAGAATTTCATAGATTCCAATTCGGCCGGTGTATCCGCTATTGCCACAGGCATCACAACCTTTTCCAACATAAAATTTATTATTCTTTCTTGCTGTAGATTTTTCAGGATCAGGCAGAGTTTCTATCTCAGCCTTCACCACTTCTAAGTCCTCAGGTTTGATCGGTGCTTCTTGGCGGCACTTGTCGCAAATCTTACGACACAAGCGCTGACCAACAACGGCATTAAGTGACGAAGTAATTAAGAACGGCTCGATACCCATATCTAATAATCGGGGAATAGCACCACCGGAGTCGTTGGTGTGCAAAGTTGAGAGCACAATATGACCTGTTAAGGCAGCGTTAATAGCAATATCTGCCGTTTCTCGGTCTCGAATTTCTCCGACCATAACTACATCTGGGTCCTGACGGAGAATGGAACGTAATCCCGAAGCAAATGTAAAGTCAATTTTGGCGTTAACCTGACTTTGGTTTACCTGAGGCATCCGGTACTCAACTGGATCTTCCATGGTAATGATGTTAATATCATCAGACTTAATCTTATTAATAATTGCGTATAAAGTTGTAGATTTACCCGAGCCAGTTGGACCAGTAACAAGAATCATACCGTGGGCTTTCTTAACGTTGTCGTTTATGGAGGCTAAATTACGGCCTTGAATTCCCTGATCTTCAAAACTCATCACACCCTTGGAGTGCATTAAGACACGGGCAACAACCTTCTCGCCGTTAACGGTTGGCAACGTAGAGATACGAAAATCTACTTTATCGCCATCGAGCATAATTTGGATTCGACCATCCTGAGGCAAACGAGTCTCGTCGATCTTCATATTGGAAAGAATTTTTACACGAGATACTATTCCGGCCTGGACTTGCTTAGGCAGAGTTAGAACCTTACGAAGAACACCGTCCACTCTAAATCGAACCTGAACCTCTTCTTCGAGTGGCTCAATATGGATATCTGAGGCTTTTTCACGAACAGATCTTTTTAGAAGTGAGGCAACGATCTTTGCCGCTGGGGAGGTCTCGGTAATCTCCTCATCGTCTTTCTTCTCTGCTTGCTCCTTTTTCTCGTCAACAGTCTCTAACTCTTCGCTAGATTCCACTAACTCATTTAAGTCAGATTGAAGAGAGGTGTACTGATCAAGTATGTGATTTACATCGTCCTGGGTAGTAATAAAAGGCTTAACAATCTTACCGGAAGCCTTACGAAGAGCGCTGAATGCTTCTTCGTTCTCCGGATCTGTCATACCAACGAATAACGTCTTACCTTCAAGAGCAAAAGGAACGGCTTGGTACTTACGTGCCAGCACCTCAGGTATCTGAGAAAGAATTTCCTTGGGAATTGTCTTACCTGTTAGCTCGATAAACTGAACATCAGAAGCCCGGTTCTGCAACGAGCCAGTTCTAAAGTTTTGTTCGACATTCGCATCAGCTACTTCGGTTGGCTGGCCAACCAACGGCTTCAATCTGTCGTCAACAGTAAAATCTGGTGTTATTGTTGCCGACAAGTTAATCGTCTGTTTTTTGCCGTTGAGGTTAGTTTGAACTTTACGAGCAGGAAGTCGTAAAAGCTTAAATTCTCCGAAACCTGGTAACTCTACCTTATCTCCCTCAGCTAGACACGCCCCAATAATATCTGTTGCGCCTTTTAGGTATGCACGAGCTCGAAAAGGTGGCTGACCACTTTTCTTGGCTAATACTTTAACGACATCATTAGTAACGGCCATTTCCCTCCTTGACCATATTATTATCCTAGCAGGAAAAGAATGCGTTATTAAATAAACTATTTATGGATTCTTCCTGAATCGTTGGGAGCGCTAGAGAGGCGACTTATATTTGTAGAGTTCTTACTCTGCTGGTGAAACGTCAATCTCGGAAGGGTGCTTGTCTGCTTCAAATTTCCATAACTCTCTTTCGTCAACTTGAAAATCAAAACTTAGTGGCTCGGGATTGGGTCCATTATCTGGTTGGCTGTCGGTGTTGGGAGAGGGGTGCCAGTGACTCTTTGCTTCGTCGTAGAGTCGAACCAAGCTATTTGGACGATCGCGTAGGTCGTACCTCTTTATGTAGTTTTCTAGCTCATGACAGTTATGACCGCTCCCAAGAACTGGCTCACCGCAGTTGGGGCATATTTCAAGCGTTCTCACAATCTCAGGTCTTGGTTTGAGTTCTGACTCCTCTGGGGGTAGCGGTCTAAATTGGCTCTCTAGGGGCATGTTTAAACAGTACTACTAGATTGTTAGGTGTCAATAACCAACTACGTTCCTGTAAACCAGTTTGGCTGCTGTAACTGTTACTAGCTTCAAGACCCTACTTGCCCTTCCAATGAACCATACGGCTCTCAATGAACATCATCAACTTATTGAGAGAGTAGCCAATTACCCCAGTTGTGATAATGGCCGCGTACATAGTGGGAGTTTGGTATACAAGTTGAGCGTCAATAATTCTTTTACCGAGTCCAGTGCTGGTTCCGATGAACATCTCGGTGACTATAACAATAACCAAGGAGATAGAAATAGCTACCTTGAAACCCGAGAAGATGTGTGGCAAGGCTTCGGGCAGTATGACTTTTTCAAACATGGTGAGACCTTTCACCTTCATGGTTTTGGCTACCTTAACTCTAAGCTCCTTGCCAAGATGAACTCCATACATAGAATTAATCAAGATTATTAGACCAGCTCCCCAAGCAGCTATGGCAATCTTTGCCTGATCTCCAATTCCAAAAATTAGGAGGAATAGTGGAAACAATGCAGTAGTGGGAATTCCCCTGAAGAATTCAACTGTAAATTCTAGAACCGTATAAACCTTTTTTGAGTATCCCATTAGTAGCCCGAGCGGTACTCCTATGGCCGCAGCTATTAAGAAGCTAGAAATCACTCGGTAAAGAGTGAAGGAAATATCAACCAGCATCGTACCGTCAAGAAGAGATTCGATAAAACTGATCCAAACATCGTGAGGTGAAGCAAGGAACAGTGGACTGACAAGCCCTAAGATAATTATCATCTGCCAAATAATCAGGAGGACGATCGGAACAAGAATGTAATAGACTTTCTTAGCTATCATATTCAAAGGACTCTAAAACGGCATTTCGTAATTCCGTAAAATTAGGTTTCGTAAACATACCCAGCGTACGAGGACGCGGTAACTTAACTTCAAAGATCTTCTTTATTGTTGCTGGTTGCGGGGAAAGGACCGCCACCCTATCGGCTAAGAAGATTGCCTCTTCGATGTCGTGACTAACAAACAGTGTGGTAATTTTCTGTTCCTGCCAGATATCCAATAGATGAAGTTCCATTTTTCTTGTTGTTGAGTAATCGAGAGCCGAAAATGGTTCGTCCATTATCAGCACGTCAGGATTCATAGCAATTGCCCGACAGATGGAAACAAGCTGTCTCTGTCCTCCCGAAAGCTGGTAAACGTACTTATCTTTTGAGTCGATTAGCCCAACCCTAGAAAGAGTATGTTCGGCAATCCGTAACTGTTCTTCCTTCGACACGCCCTTAACCGAGAGTGGGAAGGCTATATTCTCAATGGTGGTCAGCCAGGGAAACAGGCTTTCATTGTAATTTTGGAAGACAAAACCAACATCAGCATCTTTTGGTTTCTTCCCGTTTATTAACACTTCGCCAGATGAAGGTTCTTCCAGGCCAGATATGATGTTTAGTAATGTAGTCTTTCCTGAACCATTAGGGCCAAAGATCGTTACAAACTCTCCCTTAGAGACGTCTAGCTGGAGGTCGTGAAACACCTCAGTTATTACTGAGTTGTCGGTAAAATTCTTTGAAAGATTCTTTAAAGCAATCAGCTCTTGTGTCCCACTATCACACTGTAGCCGCCCACCGTTTGGTATGCCGCGGTATCTTTAAAGCCGACCCCTTCCAGCATGTCACCTATTTCTTTGTATGAGTAACACCTACCGGAGGTAATTATGGAGAGATATAAAGAATGATCAACCGCTATATCAGGACTCTTCTTGCCGTCGTCTAGGTGTAGATCATGGATGACAATAGATCCTCCTGATGGTAGCGAGTTAAAACTTTTTTCAAATAAAACTTTGACCTGGGAGTTATTCCAGTCGTGTATGACATTTGAATAAAAATGAACGTCATAGTTGTTCGGTAGGTCGTCTTTAAACATATCTCCCGCAAGAGTGTCTACTCGGACGTAGTTCTTCTCAGCTATATTTTTCTCGGTATTACTTACAACATTGGGTAACTCATAAACCGTACAAGCAAGATCTGGGAGGGCTTCTGAGAGCTTGCCACTATAATCACCCAACGAACCACCTAAATCCAGGAGTTTCTTTTTATCGCTTAGGACGTCTTTAAGCACAACTACCATCCCAGATTGTAGGTACTTTCCTCGACTCATCATTCCCTCGGAGAATGTCTTGGCGATCAATCCGGATCGCATGCCCTCTTCCCAATTGCCGACTTCTTCATTCCAGTTGGCAGGTTCGCCCGTTTTAATTGTCTGGGCGATTGCCTCGTCTAATCTACCCATAACTGCTCCGTCCATAATTAAGGCAAACTTTGTCAGATCGTATTCTGAGCTCTTCAGCAAAAAGCCTTTTGCCAGTGTAGATAACTCAAAGGTGTCAACATCTCCTTCGACCCTGTTCAGTAACCCTTCCTTACAGAGATAGCAGAGAACTGCATCTAGTACCCGTGGGTTAAAACCAAAGCTACTTGCTATTTTCTCTGCACTTGAGGGTCCCAGCTCATTGAATTTGTTAAAGAAATCTAAATGCTTTATCAAAGCTGGAACAGCGTAGGGGACTATCAGGCGGCAAGGAATCCCAATAATCCTGTCCACATTTTCAGGTTCATTTACAGGGCTTTTATGAACAATCATCACGGTTTGTAGAAAATTGACGATAGATCAGGTTTCTGTTTAAGCTCGCCAATTGACACTACGAAGTCTACAAATTTGTTAAATAGGTCAGAATCCGCGCCTGTCATGTAAGCCATACCAACATTCTGTGTTACTTTGTCGGTCAGTTTAAAGTACTTTTGTGAAACGGTTCTAGCTAGCCCATCCTTTTTTCTCATAGATGAGTACGATTCGTTGAAAGCATCAATGATTTTTTTAGCCAGTACCGGATTCTCACTGGCAAACTTAGTGTTAATCATTCCAGCAGCAATAGGGGTGTGGTTGAATAGTTTCGCATATATAGATTCGTCGAGTATCTTCATTCCACCCTCTTCAGTTGCTAGCGTAAATGTCGGCTCAAAAGAGTACGCTGCATCAACTGACTTAGACTGAAGCGCTTGTAAGTGGCTTTGAGGTGGAAGCTGGACAAACTCGTTCTTGGAAATATCAACTTTATTTGTCTGCAAATAGGTCTTAATGAAAGCGGTCGCCGTGCTTCCCGGGAAGACAGCAATTTTCTTACCAGATAAATCCTGGAGGCTTTTTATCGGGGAGTCGGGACGTATTAACAGAGCGTCGAAACGGTTATCCTCAGTGAAGTCGCTTAAGGCAAACAGCTTAATCTTTCCTGGGTCGACTATTTCAGCACTCAAATATGGAAAAACTGATATGAACGGTGCGGCTACTATATCTCCCCGGGTCAATGCCTCAACAGCTAGGTTCGCGGAAGCTAGCTCGACGCCTTCGGCTTTGACGCCTCTTTTCTCGAAATACTTTTCGTCCTGAGCTAGATAGAGCGGCAGAGCACTAGAAAGAAGATTTAGGTAACCAACCTTAACGTTGGTCAGTTCAACCTCCTTGGGAGCTTCATTGCTTAATCTCGTCTTTACAATAGATACGGAAGCTATCGCAATAACTACTGCCGAAAATATGATTACGAGAAAAAGAATTTTCTTAGGCATTGTTCTTAGTTAACTGTAGGAGGGGGTAACCTGACTGTCAAGTTTTAGGATCTGTCGCCTATTCCTACTACGGATCTTGCCGGAAGATAGAAGGCCAATGCGCTATCAGTCCTTAAATCTCTCAATTAGTAACAAAGCCCTTTGATATTTACTGGTAATTTTGGCAGTATCAAGACACGATGTCTTCCTTATACAGAAAGTACCGACCAAACCAATTTTCCGAACTTGTTGGTCAAGATCATATCCGTGGCTCGATCGAAGGAATGCTTAAAAGCAACCAGATCGGTCACGCATTTCTTTTTTCCGGACCGAGAGGAACGGGAAAAACAACACTCGCTCGTTTACTTGCTCGAGCCGTTAATTGCGTTGGAAAAAAGAAAGGTGTTGAGGCTTGTGGTGAATGTGAAATTTGTTTAGAAATCCAGAACGGCCAATCAGTTGACGTAATTGAGATAGACGCTGCTAGTAACCGGGGAATAGATGAGATACGTGACCTAAGAGAAAAGATTGCCTTTGCTCCTGCTAGGTCAAAATACCGTGTTTACATTATTGACGAAGTTCACATGCTCACAAAGGAAGCCTTCAATGCGTTACTGAAAACAATCGAAGAACCACCGGCCCACGCAATTTTTATTTTGGCGACGACAGAACTACATAAAGTTCCAGAAACGATTATTTCTCGTTGTTTAAGGTATCAATTTCATAGAGCAGCTCCAGATAAAATCGTAGCCATCTTAAAAGAAATCGCTGTTAAGGAAGGAATAAAACTCGAGGATGAAGCGGCTCTTTTACTTGCCGAAAGAGCCGAAGGATCTTACCGTGACGCCTTGAGTTTACTGGGTAACGTAAGCGGAGAGAAAGATTTAAATGCCACCAACTTACGAGTGTTGATCGGTTTACCAAGCGCCGAAGTTATTAACCAGCTACTCTCAGCAGTTGCTAACGGACAACCTAAAACCGTAGCTAGTTTGCTTAAGGCTTTTGTTGAAGAGGGGCTAGATGTCGGCGTACTGGTACGTTCTATGGCCAATAGTTGTCGAGCCCAAATCTTTAATTCTCAAGGCTCGGATGTTTCTGTAACGGCACCGTTACTTGAGGAGTTACTTCTCGCATTGGCTAAGGCCCGACACTCAATCGATGCAACCTCATTACTTTGCGCCTCTCTTATTTCTGCTAGTTTGACCCGGGAGAATAAGGGAACTCAAGTTACCGCCAGTAGCGAGCCTCCAGCAAGTACGGTAACTGATCTTAGTGAGAAGGAAGTCCAGACCGCCCCTTCTGTTGATACAGTTAGTGCCACACCAGTTAAGGTGGACGACTCGGGAGCGTTTTGGCCAAGTTTCCTTGCTGCTGTTCACGAAAAAAACCACGCACTATACGCAGTTGTTAGTTCGGCTCATTTCGAGGGCGTGACTGATGACAAGCTGATCATCGCCGTTAAATTTCGTTTTTACTCAGAGCGTCTTTTTGAGCTTAAAAACCGAAACCTTATCGAAGAAATTGCAAAACAAATAGCTGGTCGCAAGTTAGTTCTAGAGTGCTTAGTTAAAGCCGACCTTGACTCTGGAACCAATAAAGAAGAAGACTTACTAAGCACGGTTGTCGAAGTATTTGAAATAAACGAGTAACAATGGCAGATAAAAATATTGGGAAATTACCACCTCAAAATTTAGAAGCTGAATCCGCTGTACTAGGTGCGGTTTTAGTTAACAAAGAAGCGATGGATAAAGTCGCTGATATTTTGATTTCCGAAGATTTCTATAGCCAGGCCAACCAAACCATCTTCCGGGCGGTACTCCGTCTTTACGAGAAACGCTCACCAATCGATCTTGTCACCCTCACTAACGAGTTAGAGGGAGTTAAGGAGCTCGATCAGATTGGTGGCCCGGCCTACTTAGCAGATTTAGTAAACTCTGTACCAACTGCCTTACACGTAATTCACTACGCTGAGATAGTTGGTCAAAAATCTGTATTGCGACGAATTCTAAACGCTGGTCAAAAGATTGCAGAGTTGGGTTACGACGAAGACAAAGAGATTCAGATAATTATGGACGAGGCCGAGTCAGCGCTCTTTAATGTCTCGCGCAAAATGGTCTCGGATAACTTTCTTCCAATTTCAGATATTCTGGCGGCGAGTTTCGACCGAATAGACAAACTCCACCGCGAAAAGGGACTGTTACGAGGTGTCACAAGTGGTTTCAAAGAGCTCGACAACAAACTGTCTGGCTTTCAACCATCTGATTTAATTATTCTGGCCGCTCGGCCCTCCGTCGGAAAAACAGCCCTCGCTCTTAATTTTGCTCTCAACGCCGCAGTTAAGGCCAAAGTGCCGGTCGGGTTTTTCTCGATGGAACAGTCACGGGAGCAAATTGTGGACCGTCTGCTCTGCGCCCAAGCGATGGTCGACGGTTGGAAACTGCGGACAGGGAACTTGAGCGAGAGTGATTTCCCGGCTATCGGAATGGCAATGGGAACTTTAGCCGAAGCGCCAATATTTATTGATGACTCGCCGATTCTGACACCGATTGAAATACGCACTCGTGCTAGACGCTTAATGGCCGAAAATAAGCTCGGCTTGATCATTGTTGACTATCTTCAGTTACTCGAAGGTCGTCGTAGTTATGGGGAGAATAATCGGGTTCAGGAAGTCTCGGACATCTCACGATCATTGAAAGCAATCGCTCGAGAATTGAACGTACCAGTCATCGCCCTGTCCCAGCTCTCTCGTGCTGTCGAGAGTCGCGAAAAGAAAATGCCACAACTGTCAGATCTTCGTGACAGCGGAAGTTTGGAACAAGATGCGGACGTAGTGATGTTTCTGTACAGGGAAGATTATTACGACAAAGAAACCGAACGCAGAGGGATCGTGGATGTTCTGATTCGCAAGCATCGCAATGGCCCCATTGGTGAGGTTGAATTACTTTTCAAAACCGAACAAGCTCGTTTCTACGATATCGACCGCAAAAAAGCTCAGGCTAAACCGTAGTTGCCTGAATCTTAGTTTCTCCATAAGATAGGATCTCATGCAGAAGGATTTATTTGAGGGTTTGAATCCGCCACAGGTAGAAGCAGTGAAATCTACTGAAGGACCAGTTTTGATTTTTGCTGGAGCTGGATCGGGGAAGACTAAGTGTCTAACGCACCGCCTGGCTTTTATTATGGAGCAGAAGTTAGCCGCCCCGGATCAAATTCTCGCAATTACGTTCACTAATAAAGCCAGTGGAGAGTTAGCGCATAGGATTCTCAAACTTTTAGGACAAGAACGTCTGCTCGAAGTTAAACACAGCCAGCTAGCAATTCGCCGTCTCTTACCTTGGGTTGGAACTTTCCACTCTATATGTGTACGGATTTTGCGCAACGAAGCCACCAATATTGGCTTAAACCAAAACTTCACAATTTATGATACTGACGACAGCCTGTCTTTGATCCGTCAGATCCTTAAAGAATTAAATCTAGACAGCAAGCAATACTCACCGCAAGCAATCAGGTCGATTATAGGGTCCGCTAAAAACGAGCTTATGACACCTGAGCAGTACGCCCCTTACGCTCAGGGACATTTTCAAGGGATAGCGCTCGAAGTCTACAGAAAATACCAAACTCAACTTACTAAAGTAGGCGCACTAGATTTTGACGATCTGATTATGCGTACCGTTAAAATGCTCGAAACGGATAGCAGCATAAGAAACAAATATCACGAAATATTCCGCTACGTTATGGTTGACGAGTACCAAGACACTAACCAGGCACAGTACCGTCTGACTCAGCTGCTAACAGATCCAAAAACAAAAAATTTATGTGTAGTAGGAGACGACTTTCAGTCCATTTATTCCTGGAGAGGTGCTAACTTCCAGAACATATTAAACTTTCAAAAAGACTTTCCTGGCGCTCAAGTCTTCAAGCTCGAGCAAAAC
>JAUSEP010000071.1 GCA_030650195.1 Candidatus Berkelbacteria bacterium
TTCCAAATCCGGAGCCACCAAATTCGTGATCACCAACGCCGGAAATGTCGGGATTGGAATAAATCTTCCTGCTGCCACTTTGGATGTAGTAGGAACATTGAAAGTTTCAGGTACAACCAATTTCGGGAATATAGCCTACACATGGCCGGGATCTCAAACCACCAATTATGTGCTGCAGACGAATGGCTCGGGAACTTTGTCTTGGGTAGATGCTAATGCGGCAGCAGCCAGCACTATTTACTGGACACAGTCAAATGGACTTCTCTACCCTAAAAATTCCACAGTTGATTTAACTATTGGCGGACAATCAACAGCATCGGCTAAATTCGCGTTCATCAATGTCAATTCCGGTAATCCAACAGCCTCTATATCCGGGAATTTATCTCTGGCTGTGCCAACAACTGCAGGAGCAAATACATTCAACCTTTTGAACAACTCTACTCTTAATTTTCAAAGAAGCCCTGGCGGAGATGCAGGACTGGCTGCAAATTCAGTATTGTTTTTGAACAACAACGGCAACGTGGGAATTGGGACGACTGCGCCAGCGCAGAAACTGGATGTCAGAGGTCAGATTCAAGTTGAGGACTCAATTAGATTAGATGGCGCTGATGAGCCTATGATTGTAAGACAATATGACGCAATGACGAGTGGTGCTAAATCTGGCTTCGGAAGATGGGGCATGTATATGGAAGGAGGAATACTTTTCCTCGGTGTCCCAGGGACTGATTATAGCTCTACAAGCTCTATAAGACTTGGTGGATGGCTAGCTGATAGTACAAGACAGGATTGGGTTACAATTCTAGAGGGCGGCAATGTCGGCATTGGCAATGTTACTCCTCTTACCGCCCTTGATGTTACTGGCTCGGCTTCACTATCTGCAAACTTATCCCTAAGAGGTTCTGGAACTGCCCATACATTTAACATTCTTGACAATGGAACTCTTAACTTTACAACTTCTGTCGGCGGAGATCTAGTTACCAACTCTACTTTGTTTATCAAAAACGGCGGGGCAAGTACAGCTGGCAATATCGGCATTGGAACTACCACTCCTCTCGCGACGCTTGATCTTAGGGGGAATTTGGGAACTGGTCCGATCGCTTCTTTCTCCGGACGCACCTCTTTCGCCGGACTGGTCGTGGACAATGGGCTTTTCACTACGGACTTGGGAGATCTGATTACTGCTTCAAGCTCTGCTTATCCCGGGCAAACTCCATCCGGAGGAGGAGATAAAAGAACTCAATTCCGAGTTACCAATCAAGGAGCAGTCTATGCCCGATCATTCTATGACATTGATAATTCCGCTTACTTCCTTGATCCTGCCAGCACAGGAAACGCTCTTATCGTAAATGGAAATATTGGCATCGGCACCACAAACCCTGGAGCTAAATTGCAAGCAATCAGCGCTGCCGGCGCAGGTTCGTGGATACTTAACGCTCAAACAACAGGGCTGACAAATGACAGCGGAATATGGCAGGATGCATCTAATAATATGCAATTCGCCGCCAGAGACGGCTCCAATGTCTTACGCATAGTTCTAGATTCCAATGCCTCTTCCAACTCATATATCAACGCCGGCAATATCGGCATCGGCAATACTTCTCCGCTTGTGAAACTTGACGTAACCGGTTCGGCTTCTTTATCTGCCAATCTGTCTTTAAGAGGTTCGGGAACTGCCCACACGTTTAATATTTTGGACAATGGAAGCCTTAACTTTACTACTTCAGTCGGAGGAGATGCGGTTACCAATTCAACTCTATTCATAAAGAACGGCGGTGCCAGTACAGCT
>JAUSEP010000077.1 GCA_030650195.1 Candidatus Berkelbacteria bacterium
ATCCAAGGAACGTTACGGTTGGGGCGTACCAGTACCAGGAGATGAAAGTCAGATTATGTACGTATGGGTTGACGCATTATTTAACTACATTTCAGCCTTAAAAATAAACAACAAAGAAGACCTTTGGCCGGCAGATGTCCAGATTGTTGGTAAAGATATCGTTAAATTTCACGCCATCATTTGGCCGGCGCTACTAATTGCTTGTGGCTACGAATTACCAAAGAAACTACTTGTTCATGGGTTTATAAACTCTGACGGGAAAAAGATGTCCAAATCTTTAGGAAATGTTATTTCTCCGCACCAGCTTATCGAACGCTACGGTGTTGAAGCCAGTAGATATCTAATCTTTAGAGGTCTATCGTTCTACGATGACAGTAACTTTACCTGGAGTGATTTTGATCATCTCTACAACGGGGAGTTAGCTAACGGGTTAGGAAACTTAGTTGCTCGAGTTGTAGGTATTGGTAAGAAGATCGGGAAGTTTGAGTTGCCAGACCAGACAGCAGATCCCACGGCTACGGGAGAACTAGATTTCAAGCAATCCCTCGAACAGGCCAATTCGCTTATCAATAAAGCAGATGGCGTTATTACCTCGGAAAAACTTTGGGAGAATCCAACTGAAAAAGTCTCTAAGTTCGAAGAAGCTGTTAGCTATCTAGTGAGAGCTTCTAGCTTACTCTCTCCGTTTCTTCCCGCAACAGCTATTGAGGTTCTCCGACAGTTGAAAGAATTAGATTCGAAACCAATATTTCCGCGACTAGGCTAGTTGCTAGTGGGCCGGTAGCCGGTATCATAGAAATATGATTTCCGCGTTAATATCTGCGGTTTCAGCCGCGGGTGGGTTAATTGTAGACAAAGTTACTTTGTCTCGTCGCAGTGTACCCTTGAAAATTTTTATACCCGTTGTTTTTACTTTCCTCTTTGCTTTCACTCTTATTTTTACACCGCTATACGGCTACATAGACTGGAGCACAGCACTCTTACCCAATAATCTATTTTTGATGCTACTAATGATTGTTATTGCAATTGCTTGGAACGTTTTGGCTTACCAAAGTCTGCAGCGCGAGTCTGTTCATCAACACGAAGTTATTCTGATGACCGGACCGATCGTCACGATCTTACTGGCAGCACTGTTTTTTCAGGAAGAGTTTAACTTAACGATTTTTGTTCTTGGTCTTATTGCTAGCTTTGCAATGTTAATTGCTCGAACGGAGAAACACCACTTTAAGTTTGATAAGATTGCTTACAATCTCTTCCTGGCTGTTATCTTGATGTCGATCGAAAACGTGATCATTCGAGAGCTTCTTTACTCATACTCACCGATCTCTCTCTACGCTTTTAGAACTTTTTTCTTGGCGCTATTCTTCTGGTTCTACTACCGTCCTAAACTTTCGGAAATTGGTAAATCCCCACTGTGGTTACTGGGACTTTCCGGTGCCATTGGTGCTCTATCGATGGTAACTCGCTTCTACGCATTCGGCTCTTTGGGCGTTATCTTTACAACGTTAATCTCGACTTTGGCACCTATTGTAGTGTTCATAGGTTCCTGGGAGATACTTCACGAAAGGATTCGACCCCGAGTAATAGTAGCCTCTCTAGTTATCTTGGTTTGTGTAGCTGTTGCAACTGTTTTGACTAACCAACTTTGATGAGAGCGATAGATACCCACGCCCACCTAGATTTTCCGCAGTTTGACGCCGATCGAGAAGAGTTGGTAGCCAAGTTAGCCAAAGAAGAAATTGGGGTGATCAATATCGCAACTGACTTTGAGTCTAATCAGAAGGTTGTTGATTTAGCTATTAAAAACAATCTAATTTGGGCGGTCGTGGGGCTACATCCAACCGAGATTACTTCGAACACCCTAGCCAATATGGCAACCCAACTAGAGAGTTTGAAAACATTGGCGAAGTCCAACCCAAAGGTGGTAGCTATCGGAGAAGTGGGGCTTGATTACTATCGAGAAGAATCTAAAGGTCAAGCTGAGACACAAAAGGCCGTCCTTAGACAATTTCTGACCCTAGCGGGGGAGTTGAATTTGCCAGTTGTTTTTCATTGTCGAGATGCTTACGGAGACTTGTTGACTATACTTGCCGACTACCCAGGTACAAAAGGTGTTATACATTGTTTTACTGGTACTGCTGATGAGGCGAAAAAGTTTCTTGATCTAGGCCTTTTCATCTCATTTACCGCAACGATTACCTACGAAGCTAATAACTCCCAACGACAAGCCGTAAATGAAGTTCCTATGGATAAGATGTTCCTTGAAACTGATTGTCCATTTTTAGTTCCGCAAGCTCGTCGAGGCCAGCGAAATGATCCACTAACAATCCTAGGAGTTGCTAAAACAATCGCGGAAGTTAAGGGTATTGATCAGGAAGAAGTACTAAGACAGACTACTGCTAACGCAATTGGCCTGTTTGGTCTGGATGAGATGGAGGAGCTAAGCTGAACTGGGTAGATCTTGCGATTATAGGCGTCTTTCTGTACTACTTTTTTGAGGGAATTCGCCGTGGTTTTATCGAGCAAACTC
>JAUSEP010000068.1 GCA_030650195.1 Candidatus Berkelbacteria bacterium
AACTGGGTCAAGCAAACTAAAAAAGAGTAAGTCAACGGGGAGAGTTGGAACTGGAACCACAACCGAGGCAGCAGCCACAAAAGCGAAGTATAGCGCTAGGGCACGGTACGGATGAATAGCAACTTCGTGAGTTAACGGCTGGATATGGGGATTTAAGAAGTGATTTATAATCATGGAGACTGTCGCAACTATTAAGCCAAAAATAACGATGAAGATAATTACCTGAAGATAGTATTTGCTGGAGAAGTTATTAACGCTAGAAGTGCTAGACATTGGTGGGTGTGGGAAGGATCGAACTTCCGACCCCGTCATTATCAGTGACGTGCTCTACCACTGAGCTACACACCCAAAACTAATGGTTATTGTACCTCCCCAAGTAAACGTAGTCTAGGAGCGTTTAGGATTGCTTCTTGGTGAGAAGACTGATCAACAAAGATGCGGCCGTAAGTATTCCTACTATCCACGCCGTTTTAATCAGAGTTTCTTGGAGTTGTTGGCTCCCTACCCCAAATACCAACAATAACCCAAGTACCGCAAGAACTATAACCCCAATAACCGCAACTATTCTTAATAGAAGCATACTTAGATACTACTACCTCGAGCGGAAGGTAACAAATGCCTTGCCGGTTAAGGAGGATCCGATGCCACTGAATGACAACAGCGAATTGCCAACGGTCCAAGTTGGCGTACCGATTGATGGAGCGGCTAAGGCACCATCTGATTTTATATTTTCAATCGGAACGGTGTAGAGAACTTCATCTAGCGACCAACCACCAATCAAGTCAGCCCCGTCGTCAACCGAGTAGATACCGTTCATGATTGATTGGATCCCGGTGGCGTCTAAACCTTTACTGTAAACCCGGACATCATCAATACTGCCTTTGAATTTATTTTGACAAATTCCAGCTCCGTCGCAACTATCCCCAATGCTAACGGGATAGCCACCAACACTAGTGACAACGTTACCAGTTGGCGATAGAGCGCTCTGGTTAACCTGAGTACCATCAACAAAAATCTTTACCTTCAGACCGTCGTAAACACAGGCCAGATGATACCAGGTTCCAATATTCAACGCCGCACTACTACCTGACCCAACAAAACCGTCGTTAGCCGTGTTAACCGAACAGCTAACGGCCGTCCCTGGTAGGTTCATACTCATCAGCCAAGATCCCGTGTTACTTGTTCCAATGTATCGATACTTCCCGGCTACCCGCCCATAAGCAGCTGGCGGAGAGGAAAGTTTAATCCAAGCCGTAACGGTTAGTTGGGGTTTGTTCGTGTATGTCTCACTACCATCAGTTGCCAAAAGGTTGGTTGTCCCGTCAAAAACTGCCGCTGAAGAAGTGGTATTTGCGGCGATTATTCTACCGGGCAAACTAGCGCTATTGGTTGCGTAAACTCCGCTACCAATAGTAACACTCGCCTCGCTCGTTGCTTCTAACTCCCAGGCCATGGCAAACGAACTTCCGGAAGTATTAGTAGTATATTTAGCAACCTTCGTTGGATCGAATACAGCTGGTTTGATGTACGGACTCATCGCATTTGCAAGGGTACCAGAACTGGAAATATCAATTGTTGCGTAAGTTAGGTCAACAAAAAATTTTTGGTTATCTATCTCATATTGGGATAGAGCCTTGTCTATTGAGGCTACATTAGATTTAACTTTGGCGTCTCTAGCTTTAGCACCAGCTCCTCGAAGTGAAACTATTGTTAATGAGGCTAAAATACCAATAATCGCAATAACCATTAAAAGTTCGATCAGCGTAAATCCAACCCTAGATCTTGGCACGCTGATAAAGCCCGCTATTTTGCGATTGATTTTCATCCCCTATTACCATCTAACCACCCAAAAGAACACTTAGCAAGGAAGTAAACAGGCTAAAGTCTGAGAAAGCGCTAACGTTTTTAACACTTAGCGGTTGCAAGAATATTTTCTACTGAAAACCTCGCGGTTAACAGTAATTTTCTGATGTCTGTATAGAACAGACTCTCGATTTCTATAATTTATACTCCCTAGAAAGGAGGTGATCCATCCGCAGATTCCCCTACGGATACCTTGTTACGACTTAGCTTTCCTTACCGATCCCACCTTGGTGCCGGGTTATCCCGACGCTTCTGGTGTTA
>JAUSEP010000085.1 GCA_030650195.1 Candidatus Berkelbacteria bacterium
GATATGGCTCGACCACAAGATGTCGTACTGGTTACCGGTAAGGGAGCAGAAAAAGTAATGGCCGTTGGCGACAAACTTGTTCCATTTTCAGACAGAGCAGTGCTTGAAGAATTGCTACAGAAGTACCAAGTCAACTAAGGCTCAATTCGCTTTATGCCGGTAATCTTGTTGAAATCCTCATCGAAAGTCATTACCTTACAGTCCGATTCGATCAGTGCGATGGCCGCGGTATAAGCGTCAGCAAAATCAATGTTATGCCCCGATAGTATATCGAGCGACTTATCGATGAGGGGGCGATTGTACTTAACTTGAGATTGTTCAAGAAACCCCCTCAAAGAGTCAATAATCTTGAGTCGGGGATGCCTGTAATATGAGCAAAGTACATAGTAAACTTCAGCAACTACAACATCGTTGACCAAAAATGGTGTCTTTGTTCGTAGAAATTTCTCGATCCGATCGGCTTTCTCCTTGTCGTCCTCTACTAGATATCGGAGAATTATATTCGTATCGATAACTAGCATAATTGGTGCCTACTTTGAGCGAGCTTGTTTGGCTAAATAATTCTCTATCCGATATTTTTCAATGGCCTTGTTAATGGCTTTCTCATCGTAGGGAAGATTGCTTTTCAGAGAGCCGCGCAGCGAAGCAAGATCCCTGGTCGGTTTAATGATGACAGTGTTAGCAGAATCATCGATTATCACTGTTTGGCCGGGGTACAAGCTATAACGCTGTCGCAGAGCGACGGGAATAGTGATCTGTCCCTTATGATTCAACTTGCCTTTATATGTCATTTGTACTACTATGTTAATAAAGTATTAATATTTTGTCAAGTACTACCACGAGATTAGAATTAAGAGGGCGACTATATAGATATGGCAGATGAAAGTAGCAGTCTAGAGATAATGTTGACCGGGGTCACCCCAAGGCTAGTTGGTGGTGAGCTTTGTTTTGGGGCGGATATTGGTGCGGAACGCTAGATTTAGAACAATCCACGCAGTGCAACCGGAAACAGTTATTCGTGTTCGGCTACTCCCCGCTCCCGGTGGCTTTTTTGCAGAGAGGTATTGGCTTGAGTAGCCCCTCGTCCTGTTCAACGCGCGTGGGACCCAGAAGATCCGATTCTAATGGCCATTCTGTTTCTTCAGTAAGGGAACGGTTGAATTCGTACACATAGTATACATCCTGTCCTTCCGAGGTGACACTGACGCTAACGGCCTCAATGTAGTCAATCTCCCCGTCTTTATTCGTGTCTAATTCTTGAATTTTCCAGGTATACTCTTCGCCGAACCATACCTTATCGTTCTCGCGATTCCGATCAGTTCGCACCTTCTTCATTGGTCCTGTGCCCGGAGAGTAGTTTGTACGAATTTCTTTTCTAATAATGGTTTCGGCTGTGTTCACTTTTTTTGGGAAAATTTTACCAAGATTTTGACCTTCCCAGATAAAGCTTGGCGTCACATTTCTCCAACTAACATCTACCGGACACATATATATGTTGCTAAACGATCCTACGGGCTTAACCGTTGAAAACTTGGGACGCTTTGAGCTCGGGTCAACTACTGCTGTTGCTGATTGACCTCGTGTAAAGTAGCTACCACCCCCCAACTCCAACGAATCAGTGTCTTCAGCAGCCTTGAAATCCTTGTAATAATAGCCACCCGCAAAGCCAGCAAGCAAACCAGCGACTAGCGCTATTAGCCCTACCAAAATAAAAACTCGCTTCATACCCGCATTTAACACTACTCTTTTCCTTTTTAGCTGTCAACCTCTCGCAAAAAGGTATTTTCTCGGGTATTCTCAACTCAAATGTCCAAAGTTTTGCCGAAGATTTTATTACTGGACTCTAATGCCTTGATTCATCGCTCTTTTCATGCATTACCTCCTCTCACGACACCGAAAGGTGAGCAGGTCAATGCCGTTTACGGTTTTGCTAACGCACTATTGAAAGCAATAAAAGACGAAAAGCCGGATTACGTCGTCGCCTGTTTCGATAAAGGTCGCGAGACTTTTCGTAACGATATTTTTGACGGCTATAAGGCTCATCGCAAGGAGACGGACAACGAACTCATCTTGCAGATTCCTCGGGTTCGTCAGATTGTGGAAGTTTTAAATGTTCCACTCTACGAGCAGAAGGGTGTTGAAGCCGATGACCTAATCGGTTCGCTGGCAACCATTGCCACAAAAGATGGTTTGCAAACGGTAATTGTTACCGGAGATAACGACGCCTTGCAGCTAGTTAACGATTCGGTTTCTGTCTACTCATTGAGACGAGGTGTTACAGATACCTTGGTTTACCATCGAGATGACGTTAAAGAAAAAATCGGTGTCTTTCCGGAACAGATCGTTGACTACAAGGCACTGTCTGGCGACGCGAGCGATAACATTCCCGGCGCTCCCGGCATTGGTCCTAAGACCGCAGTTGAGCTACTCGAAAAATATCAAACGTTAGACAATATTTATGATCACCTCGATGAGCTTAAGGAGCGCACCGGCACAATTTTGCGTGACAACAAAAAAACCGTAGATATGAGTAGGCGTTTGGCGCAAGTTCGCCAAGATCTAAAGATCAGCCTCAATCTAAAAGAAGCTGACGTATCAAACTTCAATTTCGCTAAAGTTACCGGACTATTCCAAGAATTAGACTTCAAATCGTTATTAGCCAAATTACCGCAGTCGACCGCAGTTAACCAAGCATCGCTCTTTAGTGCTAAGACTCAACCAATCACAAAGATCGAACCCCAGCTACCGTATGAGGCAATTACAACCATTGAGCGATGGGAAGAACTAGCAGAATCTCTCCAGAAAGAACCAATTCTTTGTATAGATACAGAGACCGTAGATATAGACGGGGATCTTATCGG
>JAUSEP010000088.1 GCA_030650195.1 Candidatus Berkelbacteria bacterium
ACTAGCCATATAGATAGCCGATTTATGCTTGTTAGCCGCCCCTATCTGCTGGTTAAAATCTTCGGCTGTCGTGAAAGTGTCTGACAGGGCAAGTTGTAGCGAGGAATCGAGAAAATCAAGCTTGTCCTTACTCATCTGCCAGCTGGTCGTCAGGAACTTTTTTTTCTTTGGTTGGAGGGAAAAGGCTTCGACCAGCGCCTGATTTAGATTCACCTCGGTGAGCAGGTTCCGTACGATTTCCGGCTGCGTTGTCGCCGCTTTGCGCCGGCGCCTCATGAAAAATTGCAATAATATTATCCCGACTATGGACACAATAAGCGGCAGATTTTCGGTAATAGAACCCATTATATCCTCCTAGTTTTGCTGTATAGTTTATCATAGTTTTACGAGGCAATATTGTCAATGCAGCTATAAAGAGTTTATTGGTAACCTATCCCCCTGTCCTCTTCCCCAATCACTTAGGGCGTTAAAGAGGGACGTAGTCCTTCTTACAAATCCTTCCCCCTCTCCTTAGTAAGGAGAGGGGGACTAAGGGGGTGAGATTAGAGAAACTCGTGGCCTTAGTTTTGCGTTATGACAATGAGCACGATGGTAAGAGCAGCTAGAATAGCAGTGAGCACTATGAGGGCATACGTTAGTTTATTCAATCGCTCTGTTGCCCTAAATATGAGTAAGTTCATCTTGAACATGGTTATGTTGTAGGGTTGATTGCCGCTTGCTTCACCTGGGTCTGGTAACGAGTTAAGAATTTCTTGCATTCGTGCTGCTATATCATCTTTTTTCATAATGTATCTATATATCTCCTCTTTACTTTCTATTCATCTCTTCCAGCTTCGAGAACCCTTAATAATTCTGACCCTAAGAACCAATATTACTTACTCAATTTAGTTTCTGTTATATCTGTTTTCTTTACTAAAAGGCATATATTCCTTGAGAAGAACTTGAGAGGGAAGCGGTAGGAGCTTTCAGGGAATGATTTAAGGACAATAAAACCAGCCTGTTTTACCAGCTTCTCCAGTTCATGGTAAGAGAACAGGTAGTAGTAGCGCTCCAGGGTCATATCTTTTGTCCGCCAGGGCACGGCTACCTCTCTGCCACTCAACCAGAACCTGGGCTGCCAGTGGTTCCACACCGTGATAAAAGCTTCGCCGTTT
>JAUSEP010000093.1 GCA_030650195.1 Candidatus Berkelbacteria bacterium
AAATCTCGCCTTGAACAGGGTCTTAACTTACCTGCCGGTTCACTTAAGGGCTACGGTTGGGACAACATCCTCCAGGCCACGGGTAAACGGCATTTAGAGACGTCCCTTGGCATTCCAAGCGGTTATTTTGATAAACACACACTTGATGACGCCATGAATAGCGAAACGATAAGAACCGTCTTAGATCACTTCGGACGCTCTGACGATGGCTTGAATTTAATGATTGGTACTGTCGACGCCCTAAAGAAAAAAGACGAAAAGGGTTTTAAAATGGCCGGTGTGACGATTCTTGAGGACTCACTTAAACTTTCGGAAGAGCAGAAAAGAATACTAGAGAAGGCCGTAATAGATAAGAAGACCCCCAACGTCCATCTCGATGGCGTTCCGGCCGGAAACACCATCGGTACCGAAGATCTGAAAAATTTATTCTCAGCTGATCCTAAGAAGCAAAAGGAACTTCAAGAGTCTTTGAAAACCATCGGCCTGGCGATGGTCCAGCAAGCAGCGCAGAAGGCCGTTAAGAATAAGTACTCTGGTCTAACTAAAGCCATACTCGCGGATCTACTTAACCCCAAAAAGCGAGTTTTGCTCGGAGATCTTACTAATTCCGTGGGGGCCTCTACGATGGGTGTCCAAATTGGGGTAGATGACACTGATTTAAGTAAGGGTAAGGTAGATATCAAAACATTCATTACTCGTCACGGTAACGAAATCGCCACCTTTATCAACAAGGAGTATAGCATTAAAGACCCCGTATCTCAGATTATACCTGCCGACTTGACTGGCTTATTCGATGGCAAGAGTCTAGTTCTTGCTGAAAAGTTGGGTAGCGTAGAGGTAGATAAGGCCTTCGGTTGGGACACTGGCTCCACTTTCGCTGTGATTGGAGGAAAAAAGAAGTTAGCAGATGCAACCCAAGAGATCTTCTCTAATTACGTCGGTAAGACGTTGGGGCTAAAAACCCAGGGGGTCTCGCTTAAGGGTAACGTCCAGGAAAATTACGGTTACGCTGTTTTGTCAGAACGGCTAGGAATTGATCAAAAGTATCTATTGGAAGCTGACCACTTCGGCAATCTAATGTACGGTAACCTCGGTTCAAGTAGCGCCAGAAGAATCTTTAGAGTTAATAGTAGCAAGGCCTTAAGTGAGTTAACTGGCGAGACAGAATTCTGGGAGGAGGAGGGCAACGTCTCTGGCTGGAAATCTATCGATATTGCCTTAGGTACGCCAATCGGCACTGTTCGATCTTACGTCCACGAACAAATTTCTACTAAGCAATTAGCTCGCGCTACTACTCAGGGTTCGCTTGAGAACTTCACCGCCGATCAGATTTACGACTACTTCGGTATTAGCAACCAATTTAAGTTAAATGTCACTGAGATTAATGCCATTATCAAAGTTTTTAAAGGACGAGACGACCAAACGCTGGAAGATATTGAAACAGCAGCGGGAGCGATCAACCGCTTGATGGGTCGGTCAGTTGATGAAAAATCCAACTTTAGTAAAGATACTTTTCTGGAATATATCGTTGCTCCTAGCTCAGGCGCTGGTACTAAACTACTGCTCGACCAAGGCCTACGCTTAATAGCCCAATCTATCGGCGTTAATCTAGAGGGTTACAAGTTCGAGGACTTTGCGTTTATGGCCGATCAAATCAAAGCGGCCTTCGGGGGCAGGGGTGACCCAGAGAGCTTTAAGAGACAGTGGGGCATAACACTTGCCGACGCCGAACAGCTCCGACAAGAATACTCAAAGCTGAAGTTAATCAGTTCGGATAAGCTAACCGCTGAACAAAAAGCACGCCTTGATGTGCTCGAGCATCATGGGGCGCTACAGAGCTATACGCGTATCACTAATGGCGTTGGTGATTTCTTCCTCAACGCTACCGGTATTCCGGTTGCGTTTCGTACCGACGCCGAGGCCTTCATAACTGGGGATTGGAAGTTAGCAATTGCCGCTACTTCCGCTGCGGCACTCCTACCCCAGATCAACGAATTTATGCCCAAAGACGACCAGTTTAAATACGCTGACATGCGGGCCGCTTTTATAATGGACGACGAAGCTGTTATTCAGCTTAAGGTTGACCAGATTAACAGAGATCTCGGCATCGACACTAGTACGATGGAGCTGGAAGATCAGAATGCCCTTCGACGAGATGCCCGTCGTCAGCTAATGGACGAAGCGCAAAAGAGTGTTGAATATCGAATGTCAGATTCACTTCTTCGTAAGATCGACCCCGCTATCCCGGTAGGGTTTTCGAGGACTATGTGGTCAGGCACCCCCGCCCAGCGCGGCGAGTTGTTGCAAAACTTCGCCTTCGGCCACCTAGACGTTGAATTAGCTAAGCTCTGGCCCGGTTATGTCCCGGGGACACTCCAAGCAATCTATAAAGGCGGGCCAGCGGCTAATGAAGCGGCAGATAAGGTAATACTGTCTTTGATCGGTCAATCGGGGGTATCATTTGGCTCGTTCTCTAACGTCTTCGTCGGCAACTTCTATCAGTTCATCCGCGCCCAAGGTAGGGGAGATTTCTTTACTAACGACTCCAAGTACGGCGCGATGTGGGGATATTTCGATAAGTGGATCGGTGACAATTTAAATATCGGAAATCTGCCAAGTGGCTTAGCCAAGTCACTATACTACACCGCTATTAACGGCTGGGATATAAATAAGGAGTTAAAGGACGCCAAGGG
>JAUSEP010000098.1 GCA_030650195.1 Candidatus Berkelbacteria bacterium
GGGGGACTAAAATATAATAGTCCCCCCTTAGAACGAACTTTCTACGACGACTTTTGCTCGACCACATCATCCCCTCAGCTTTTACGTATTCTTACTTTATTTTATTACGTGTTTACACCTAAACCAAGATGCTATCATAACTAGTTTTGTTCCGTCAATACCTATGTCTACCTTAGTCTATGTATTTTTATTACTTAGTTTTGTGTATATCAAACTAAGTAAAAGTTTGCCAAACTCCCCCTTTCGGGTTCTGTTTGCATTTTAATGACATCACCAACCATAACCACATAGTATCCCTTTTTGAATAAAAACCGTTTTTCCTTACTCCTCGAATTTAGATGATACCTTCCTGAAGCCGTGGATAAGGGGAAACCGATATAAGCCAAACACTTCACGACTGCGTAAGAAGCCGAAGAAGATGATAAGTATGCCCATCAACTCCAGCAGATAAAAAGCAGTGATAGCGCCACCGAACCTCATCGAGGTGCCCCCCAAAGCTGGCAATATGGCACCGACGGCAATCAATATGTTAGAAACCACCCGGTGGGGCATGACCCTACGCCGCCAGAAGGCCCAGGCACTGTAGATAGCGCCTCCCACCAGGGCGACCGTACCGAAAATATTAAGGAAGGGAGTTATCAACCTTACCCTCAAAGGCATAGCCTTACCCGAAAGACTCTCTAGAGTACTCAGGTCAATACTTGCGGTAAAGACACTGAAGACGGCATAGACAGATACCACCAGCAAAACTGCCATAATAATATGACCGGTACGGCGCCGGGTCAGTAAATAGAGGGTACCCATACCAAGGTAGGCCGCCACCAATATCGCCCCGCACAAATACCACAGCCGGTAACTTACCTCGTTTAAGCCCCAGGTCTCGGTCCAGAACTCAGCTCCGGTACTGATAAAATACAGGAACAAGCCGATAGCCCAGATTAGCTGGTAGGCTTTTCTGCGGGCGAAGTACTGGTCGAGGACAGTCAGGGCAAAGACAAGACTGACAACGGCCGAAAGCAATGGTACTATCGCCATGTTTATCCCCCTTCAAAAATATATTAGATTCTTCTATACCTAGCAAGGTAACAGATAGAAATAATAATCAGAACGATAACCGAAATGATTAACCAAAACCAAACTGTGTGTGCTTGGTAAAATTCTTTAATTGCTTGAAATATCAAAAAGCCAAGAGCCACAATTAGACCAATACCAAGAGTAATGGCAGTTGCTCTCCAAGCCCAGTCATTGTTATCATCCCCTTTTGCCACATTAAGCACATTATAAGGAGACTAGCAACCAAAAGCAACCAGAACCCCCTCAAATAACATGCCCTTGTTTTCTAATAAAAGGTGTGTTATATTAGTCAACTGCTACTCGGATAAGCCAGGAGGACGAAAGTTGCTGACAAATTATGGCTATATCGGGTTATTTCTGGTCATAGCTATTCTTTTTCCTATCAGCACTATTATTATTCCCAGCCTCC
>JAUSEP010000001.1 GCA_030650195.1 Candidatus Berkelbacteria bacterium
CTTATCACCGACCGGATATCAATGCGTTTAGTGCCCTGCGTGTTATCTCGCCAAAGTAGCCGTATACGGGTTTAATCCCATACTTCTCCTGAAGTTTTTTCACCGCATCACGGGTAATACGGCCAAAGTAACCCGTAATCAGATCAGCCGAATAGCCGACCTCGTTTATCAGAAGAGCCTGGAGTTGTTTGACGTCGCTACCGGTTGAACCGACTGTAAGGTTGCGGGAGAAAATAGCAAGGTTATTTGATTGATTAATCCTCGTAATCGGAGCAACAATAGTAATTACATTTCCGGCGATAAGATTGCCAGAGGCATTATTTCCTACAAAAGTTCCCGTGGTGGCATCAGTAGCGGAAGACCCCCCGAAAACACCATAGACCGTAGAGCCGACAATAGCAGAGGGACTAATATCACCCACTACTTTCAAAGATAAAGTCTGATTAGATGAAATCGACTGGTTTAGTCCGGTGAAATTTAACCCTGCGACTGAAGCAGTGACAGTTGAGCCAAGCTGTGTTCCGGTGGCATTGTTATAAAGGCGCAAAGAAGAGATGTTTTGATATCCGTTAGGCATCGGCAAAAGCGAAACGGCAAAACTGTTCAGGTTGATATTACAGTTGGTCGCCACATTAAATATAACCAAAGAAACTCCGTTTTGACCGGGACTGGCATTTTGCAACTGAGGTGTAGCCGGAGAGACGGAAACAGTAATCGGTGCACAGGAAATTGGCGTCGGCGTGGGAGTGGGAGTTGGCGTTAAGACTGCACTATCCCAAGCAAATTGACCTCCGCTGAAATTGAGAACTGCCTGAGAACAACCATCTTGGAGAGAATATCTATGGACTGGGGAATAATAAACATTGCCGGTGCCATCAGTAAGGCGGACAGTGGTGTTATATTCAAGTGGCACAACGTTGCTTAAGATTTGTTGAGTTTTGTAAAGAGAATTGCCGACCGACCTGCCCTCCTCCGGATAGCCAATATATAGCTGAACGGGAATATCTGAATTAACAGTAATGGTCTTGGATGGCCATAACGGAACATCGCCTAGCGCAACGTTATTTGTCGTCAAGGGATTTATAGTACGATCGCCATTCACTAAATCAAATAGGAAAGATTTAAGATACAAACTATTGTCTGAGTTGCGGAATATCGCAGCAACATGGCCTAACTGAAGATAACAATTAGTATAGAATGGGATTCCTTTTGAATGGGCTGTCGTTACATCGGTAGTGGTAGTTGAAAAAGAGAACTCGCCGTTCGCATTAGAATAAATATTACCTGCATCGGTTGAGATGGCAACATTAGTTAGTGGCAATTTGGTAAAAGTATTTATAAAACGTCCGCTAATAGAAAGGGTGCCGGGATTATTCGGTGCTGGCGTCGGTGTGGGAGTAGGGATTGGAGTAGGAGAAGTGGAAACGCTTGGAATCGGAGTTATGGTCGGAACTGGGGTTTGGGTCACCGACGCAACAATACTGAATGGGCTATCGGTATCGTCATATCCGCCGGTGTAATTCCCATCGACTACCCGAATATAATAATCGTTTCCATCTGGTAATGTCATAGGTATCGTCCATTTATAATAGCCATCCACATTCGCTATAACGTCGGTAATCATACCTT
>JAUSEP010000003.1 GCA_030650195.1 Candidatus Berkelbacteria bacterium
CCGTAATCACCAGCAGCGACGTTGATAATACCGCTAGCAGCAATAGTCCTAAAGATTAGTGTCACGCTTGCTCCAGATAATGTAGTTGCAGAAGCAAAGACGAAAGGAGTGTAGGTACCTGCACCCTTAATAAGGTAAACGGAATATGTGGCAGAGGACGTAACGGTGCCACCGTTAACAGTTAGGGTACCGAACGCATCGGTACGGTTAGTGGTTGCTGCCAAAGTGGTAGTTTTGGTTGAAGATCCGATAGATAGATTTTGAAATTGAGTGGTGGCACTTCCTAAGATGCTACCGTCGCCGTTCATTGCTACCGTAGAGGTGCCACGATTGAGAGTTGCCCCAGTATTGAATGTCCAGTTCCGGCTGACTGTAATCGTTGAGGCATTAGCGGTGAAGGTGCCGTTGATAGTCATATCTCTTGTAACATTAACCGCGTGATTACTAGCGGTGGTGTCAAGTGTGCCAGCGGTAGCGGTAAGGTCATTACTAGCTCCGGTTGTACCCTCAAGCACAAATGTCTCGGAAGAATTGTTAATGTCGAGATTGTAGTAAGTCGCTGTTTGGACCGTGGTATTTCCCGCACCATTATTGCCGGTGTAGGTGAAAGTCGAAGTAGAGCCAGTCAGCACCCCGGCTGGTGAGGCAAGGATTTGAAACGGGTCGCCAGCAGTGCCAGAGAGGGTCCAAGTACGGTTACCGGCGTCAAGCGTTGTTGTCGCTCCAACGGCGTCGCCAGACTTGCCGACCAGTAGGATGCTACTAACTGTGATACCTCCACTGCCATCTGTTTGGGTAGTAATAGTTAGACCGCTACATAAAGCGGAACAACTATTTGAGAATGTTAGACTACTAAACGTCCAAGCGGTACTGCCACTTGTAGTGCCGAAGTTCTTATTAGCTGCAACCCTCTGTTCAAATGTCCCACCAGTGAGGTTGATAACTCCTGCCGTGCCAGCGACATGACCGTTAACAGTGACATTTTGCGTTCCGAGCAATGAACCCGCCGTCATCGTCAGGTCGTTACTAATTTCTACCGCAGCGTTCGGCGTCCATTCAGGTGAGCCAGAAACCCCAAATATCACGTTGTAGAATTTACCGGTACTTCCCGAGAGTGTGCCTTGAATAGTATTGCCGATATCAGTCGCGCTAAAAGTGACAGTTGTTGAACCGGCGGTGAAGGTGCCAGAATTGGAATAGTTACCGGCGACGGTAATGGTGGAAGTCGCGCTTGTCCCATCTAGCGTACCACCGGTACTGATTGTCAGATCACCGGTGGAGAGGTTGTAAGATGAGCCCGGGTTAAGGTCGAGCGTCGCAGTGGCGGAAGTGGTGCGGGTAACGGTGGTGGTGCCAGTGGTGGCGACGGTAATCGCCGCTCCCATATTCACGGTCAAGGCCAAGGCGGAAGAAGCCGTCGGGTTGATAGTAAAACTGCCGTTAATGGTTAAAGCCCCAGCACCAAATGTGTAGGTGCGATCAGTTGTAATGGTGGGAGAGAGAGTTAGGTTGTAGAAGGTAATAACCCCGCTCGTTAAGGTAACGGTCGCATCCGGAATAAAGACGACTGTTGATGTGGCAGAGGTAATTCTGAAGTTGCCGACTTGGGTCCAAAGCGTCCCCGAAGTACCGGTTAGCGTCACTAATGTTGCGGAAGTAGTGTCGGAAGCGTCCAACAGCCCGACGGAAGCGATATTCAAGAAACCGGTAGAAAGATCGTAATCGGTGGCAACTGGCCGTAGATCGACTATCGAAGTTGCCGAAGTGGTGCCGGTAATGGTTGTTGTTTTCGTGGTGGCCACCGTGATCGTGCCGGCTGAATTAACGGTTAGAGCCAGAGCTGAGCCGGCATCGGGGGTAATATCAAAGTTGCCGTTAATTGTCATCGCCCCACCCATAGTGTAAATACGAGCGGCGGTCAGCTTCGGTTTCAAAGTCAGGTTGCCGTAAGTGGGAGTGTTAGTAACGGTTTGGGCGACATCGGCTAAAAAGATAACAGTGGAGGTGGCGTTTAAAGTCACAGTAGTAAAGGCCGGGAAGGTAGAAGCGCTTGTTTGGGTAGCACCGGAATCGCAAGTTGCAGTTGTGGCAGATGTTGTACCGCCCAAACAAAATGTACCTGTTGAACTAACTTCAAGCGTTCCCGATGTTCCAGGGGTAATCGTTTGGCCTTCTAAATTGAACACTCCGGTTTGAACATAGAATTTGTTACCCGCATCATCGTCAGTTGTAATAGCGGCACCAGCGTTCACAACTGTCGCGGCGGCGTTGATAGTTAAAATATGGAAGGTAGTGGCAGCGGAAAGCAGTGTCGGCGTACCGCTTGCACTTGTTACTATCACAGTCGAGTCGCCCTGGGTGAATGTTCCGGATCTAGTAAATAACGTCCCCGAAGTTCCGGTAAGCGTGATGGTGGAATTATTGGCGGTTAAAGTCTGACTGGTGGCAATTGAAATCGTACCGGCGGTGAGGGCGTAGTTGGAACCGGCGACAGTATCAAGGGTACCGGTAGTAATCGTAACGGCTCCAGTAGCAGTAGTCGCGCCCTCCAAAACAAAAGTGTCGGAAGCGTTTAGGGTGAGGTTGTAATACGAATCGCCAGTGTTCTTTTCGATTGTTGTATTCCCAGAGGCATTGGCACCTGTCAGGGAGAATGTGGAGGTTGATCCAGTAATCGAACTACCGTTTCCGTCAGCGTCAGCAATAATTGGATTGCCGGCTGTGCTTGACATTGTATATGTCCGGTTACCAGCATTAAAAACTGTTTTAGCCGTATCTGCCGCCTTGCCAACGTTTAAGGTGCTTGAGATCGTGATTCCACCTGATCCTGTAGTCTGGGTAGTAATTGTTACGGCTGATCCAGACGAATTAGAAAAAGTAAGCGTAGAAAATGTCCATGCCGTTGAACCAGAAGTGGTACCAAAGTTCTCCGCAGCAGCCACCCT
The DNA here is from genome assembly GCA_030650195.1 of Candidatus Berkelbacteria bacterium. GTDB lineage: Bacteria > Patescibacteriota > UBA1384 > 2-12-FULL-50-11 > 2-12-FULL-50-11 > JANLIQ01. The sequence continues at coordinate 2,946 of JAUSEP010000003.1, forward strand.
CTGTTCAAAGGTGCCACCGGTCAAACTGATAATACCCGCACTACCAGCAACCGTACCGTTTACGGTGATATTTTGCGTGCCGTTCAAGGTACCAGCGGTCATAGTGAGGTCGTTATCAATATCCACTGCGGCGTTAGGAGCAACGGTACTACCTGAACCGTTTAAGATGAGATTGTAGAGAGATTGACCGTTAGGAGCGTAGGTTAGCGTACCGGAGGTGTTAGTCCAGGTAAGCGTGGAGGTGCCGGGAGTAACGGTAACGGATGCCGAACCATTAACAAACAACACATTTCCTTTAACATCAATGGAAGAACTCCCCATATCTAGTGTATGGGTTACGGCAACGTTTGCCATCAAAATAGCGTCAGAAGTACCGTTACTCAAAGTCACCGCACTGGAACCAAGACTTAAAGCAATCGGTCCAAGATTGGCACCAGTAGCACCAAAAGACAGCCTCTTTGCTGTTAGAGCGAAGTTCTGGGTATTAACAGACGTACCGGTAATGCCAGTAGCGGCGAACGGCTGAAAAGTACCGGTAGTTGTAACATCGCCGGCAAAGTTCCAGGTATTGCTGTTGCCAGCACTGGCATAAGGGCTAACGTTCCAGGTGCCGTAATCTCCAGCCGCGACATTAATTGTGATGCCGGTAACGATGGTTCGGTAATAGAGCGTGACACTTGTACCAGAGAGAGTAGTTGCGGAGGCAAAAACAAGAGGAGAATATGTTCCGGCACTTGCCTTAAGCATGTAGAAAGAATACGTGGCGCTTGTTGTAACCGTACCGCCGTTAAGAGTAAAGGTACCGAAGGTGTCGACACGGTTATTGGAGCCAGCTAAAGTAGTGGTTTTGGTCGAGTAGCCGATCGAGAGACTTTCGAACTGCGTTAACGCAGTTCCAAGAATACTGCCGGTACCATCTAAAACGACAGTTGAACCACCGCGGGTAAATGTCGCCCCGGTGTTTAACGTCCAATGTCGACTAACGGTAATAGTTGAGTTTCGGGCAGTAAATGTTCCGCCGGTGATTGAAAGATCGTTTGTGACGGTGACAGCAAAGTTTGAGCCACTTTTGGTATCAAAAGTACCAGCGCTAACTGTGAAATCATTAGCCGCTTCGATAGCGGCCTGGAGCGTCCAACCTCCGCCACTACCACTGAAAACAACATTATAAAACTTACCAGTCGCGCCGGTCATGGTACCGGATAGGGTTTTACCGGTAGCGGTGGCGGAAAAAGTAACTGTACCCGAAGCGGCAGTAAAGGTACCGGAGTTGCTCCAGTTACCCGACACCGTGATGGCGTTGGTGGTGGAGACGGTTAGTATGCCGCCTACATCAATTGTTACACCCGCTACGGTGACCGAGGCGGTATCTTCTGTAATGGTGTCACCGTTAAGGATTTGAATTGTATCGGCCACTTGTGGCACCCCGCCACAGCCAGCGTCCCATGACCCGCCTGCACTCCAGTTACCACCCCCCGTGCCGTTAGAAGTACAGGCAGTATCAGAGGCGATCTGCCAACTTCTTGGTTCTTGCCACTCCTTATCGTTAACCGTCACTTTCGCTGGCCCGACAATGAACAAATACGGCGATATATTTGGAGCTTTGAAGCTATAAGTTAAGTCTTGGCTTTGGTTAGCTTCGGCATCAAACTCCCATCGAAGAGTCTTGGAACTGTCTTTGGTGTTGACCTTGGCCTTTGTCTTACTGACTTCAAAACTCGAAGGGACGCCTTCAGTAACTGTATAGTGACCAGCCTTTCTAGCTTCAAGAGTTAGTCGCACGTCATAAGTAATTGGTGGATAAATTCGTGTTGGTAGTGAGCGCTTGAGATAGAAATCTTGATTAGATTTTACGAAGAAGTTATCTTCGAGGGTTCGTTTGCCATCACCGACAGCCGCGACTAGTCTGACTTTATATTCACCATCAGTGTTGGTTTGATATTTAGCGTAGTAATCAGGTTCGGTAGTCGGTCCGTACACCAAACAATCAGGGCTGTTAATAATTGTTCTCTCTTTGATACTTAAGGTGGTAGTTTTTCCACGTGGGTCTGAAATCTCTAGCGTCATATCAGCACCGCAGACCATCTTGCCACGATCATCAAGAACTGCCATGGCAAAATTAGCTTCAGTATTAGCCGGATAAACTGCGTAGTCAGAGTTGAAGGCTAGTACGCCCCAACTAACCGTCTTTTGGGCAATAACTTGGCCTGAATTAGGGTTTTTGGCAGTAACTTCATATCTTCCAGCGCGAACTTGGTCGACTGGCTTAACCTCAACACTCTTACCATCGTTTGTTGTACTAATAGTAAACTGTTCAGTTATGACCTCACCGCTAATGGCCTGCTTAATCTCAACCTCAGGGGCTACAATAGACTGGGTTAAGGGTAGTTTAAGAGAAACGTCGCTTGCAAGAGTAATTTCGTCGTTGCTGAAATACGAGTTCTTTGCTAATAGGGAAACGGTTGGTAGGTTGGGCTCGGTATTTGTCTGGCCATCAAGAGTAGTAGTATGATCTGGCTCACTAGCGATCAATTCATTTACGTGGGCGCGAATTGGTCCGTAATAAGCTAACATTCCCAAGCCTATGACAAAGGCAAGAAAGATCGAAAAAAATCTAACCGGGCGGTAGGCGTATTCAGACACAATAGTTGCCCGTGCCCGCCGGTAGATACCGTCGATACGAGCTCTGGTTTTTTCAACTCGCGCCGTCATCTAATCTTCTCCCGTTCGGGACTTGACAGTATTGGATGTTGTGTTATATTAATCATAGCAACGCAACCCCGGGTTTACCCGGGGCTTGTTTATTTTCAAAAACAACCTTCTCTTTGATTTCATCTAAGTATAGGTGCCAGCACTGTCGTAATTCCCAGGCCATACTTTCCTCGTAGCCCATGAATAGAATTACTTTCTTTTTATCACGGGTAACATAATTTTTTAGTTCGAGATAGTCGCTATCTCCAACCATAACAATCACAACATCTAATTTGTCAATCGAACGGACGACATCCAGCACAATTTCGACATCAACATCAGCCTTCTTTACTATCTTGCCGGCAGTTCGGATGTATTTCATAGGTTTGGTTTTGACAATTACAATACCCTGAAGTTTTCGCAGAAAATCTTCGGTACCCTTTAGATTTACATCACTTTTTGCCGGTATGCCGATATGGTAATTTATAAACATTAAGTCGGAGTGTGTTTCAAGTAAAGCCTTAAGTTTTCCAAGATCGACTCGCCAGTTGTATTTTTTGTAGGCGTGATAGAGGTTTGAATCATCAACAAAAACACCAACCTTCTTACTGCCTAGTTCTTTAAGAACCTTATTGCTAGCCTTGTAAGAGTTGGTACCAGTCATACCCTAAAACTCCCCCTCTCCCCTGTAAGTGGATAAAAACAAACCCTCCATGTAGGTAAAAAGTACCAATTAGCCAGAAGAAAAGCAAAGATACTTTGAGCAAACTATCTCTTTTTAGACCCAGTCAGTTATCACTCACAGGTGTAGGACAGTTCGTAGGCACCAATATCTGGTATGTTGCCCTGGGGGACGATGGTACCAACAAAATCCCTAACCAAGCCAACGGCAATCGCGGTATTTAAAGCAGGTGAGCCACTTTGTAATTTAAAATTACTCAAAGCGACATTAACAAACAGGGGGTTAGCGTTAAAGCTGTGTGGCTCCCGAGTAGTGTGATAGGTTGTCCAGCTCCATGGGGACTGATTGAAAATAAGATAGAAATTATTGTCGTTAATTGGGTAGTAATTGTTATAGTCAAGGTTGTTATTAGAGGTGGTGCTGTATTCTTTTAAATCCCCAGGATAGTTTTGAGCAATGATGTTGTTACGAACAATAAAACCAGGGTTGGCGGTGGTGGGGATGTATAGACCAGCTCGATCCATAGTCGAGTCTCCAGGGCTTCCATTGCCAAAGATGGTGTTATTGTAAATTGAACCGCTACTCGAGCCAGTATGAGCCATGCCAGTATTGAGGTTGCCGATGGCTTTATTGTAATAAAAACTCGCTGTCGAGGTGTCGTGGATAGAAAAGCCATCTCCCGAGCCGGTCGTAAGACCCTTACCAGCGGTGCCGTTATAGCTAGCTTCGGAATAACGAACGGTCCAATTAGGAACACCGTTAACGGCGTCGATGCCGTCAGTTCCATTATAATTAGCCACCACCCCTTCAATTACGGAGTTAATTGTTCCGGTACCGTCGGCCCAGACTCCGAAATCGTTATAGCTACTGGTGCCAGGTCCAACGACGAGATTAGCGCTATCTCGGACATAAACGCCAGCTAGAATATTGCGCTGAATATCAAATGTCTTCAGCGAGCTACCTGGTAGCAGGGCTGAGTCGGTGATTTGAATGCCCCGGCCGGTATTATTTTTAATATTAAGATTTTGAGCGTTGAGATTTATTCCGTCGGAGTTATTAATGTTAATACCGTAGCTGGCGTTGCCGGCATCAGTACCACCTCGAGTTACACCAACATTAATGGTGTCGAGAGTCAAGTTACCGGAAGTCATATTCTTAACTTCGATAACAGGCACTCCAACGGTGGTAGTACTGCTAGTTACTTCAATATCGCTGAGCGAAACATTGGCAGTGAGAGAGGAATAAATAGCTCGTTTGTTGACGCCAGAAATTGTCACATGGTTAACGGTCAGGTCAGTCCCAGGTGCTAAAAAGTCCAATAGCCCTTCAAACGGAACGGTGTTATTAAGTCCAGTAAAGTAGCTAACATTAATAAACGAAGAGTTTGTAGAATAGATCGCAGAGCCAGAACCAATCAAAGTCAAGTAGTCGATGTTAATGTTGGTTGAGCCAGAGATGACAAGGCCCTTATAGACAACCTCTTTAATAGTGATATTAGAAAAAGTTAGGTTGCTTTTGGAGTTAGTCAAAATGCCATTATTGCGGATGTTCTGGCCACTAACCGTGGCATTACGAAAAATAATTGGGTTACCGAGGGTGCCACTTCGATTAATAGTCCACATTTCATTAAAAGTATTACCTCCACCGTCAACGATATCACCGGGCTGGAGAGTTATCCCAGCGGCTAGGGAAGTGAAAGTTGGATAGGCTTGACCTGGCCCGATATTATACGTCGCAGCGTGAGCCGGGGTAGGCAAGACAAGCAACGAAGACGTCACTAGAAGAAGAGCGACGAGGCTACTGACGCCATAAGTTAGACCCCTTTTGGAGATTAAACTCATGTACTCGTGAATTGGTGGCAGAGAGTATGGATAGAGCATCTTCCAAATAAGTATATAGACGGAATCGTCGGGATTACAAGTTTCTACAACAGTGCATTATTAACACCTGGTAAATTTTGAACTTAGCTTGATAATGGCAGAACTCCATTCCCCCGATTCATACATAGAAGGAAATAGGTTAAAATAGATTCTATGAAATTTGAGTCTAAGAAATTGCCACGGAGTCGCTATCAACTCACTATTTCGTTAACAGTTACGGAAGTTGACAGCCATTTCAATCATGCCCTAGCCCACCTAGCCTCGACTGTTAAGGTTGCTGGGTTCCGTCCTGGTAAGGCACCAGCAGGCGTGGTTAAAGAGCAAGTCGATCCCACTAAACTTCGCGAAGAAGCATATAGTTTGGCAGTCCAAACGTCTTGGCGAGAAGCAGTTAAAGACCTAAAAGAGTTGCCAATTCAAGACCCGGAAGTGGAACTGGGAGATTTCGAGGAAGGCCAGGTAGCTAAATTAACTTTTGAGTTTGACGTTAGACCGGAAGTTAAGGTCGGTAACTGGGAGAAGATTAAACTTGGTAAAACCAAAGAAGAAGAGGTGACAAATAAGGAAGTTGAAGAACTGATAGACTCCTTACGTCGAGCTCACGCTAAAACTATTGCAAAGTTAACACCGGCTAAGACGGGGGATAAAGTTCATGTAGATTTTGAGGGGTCACTTGGAGGCGTGCGCCAGGCAAAATTGTCGAGCAAGAATTTTCCGCTGGTAATCGGCTTGGCCAACACCATTCCGGGTTTTGACGAGCAACTAGTAGGTCTTAAGAAGGGCGACAAAAAAAAGTTTCAGTTAAAATTTCCCGCCAATCATTTCGATAAAAACCTGGCGGAAAAGTTGGTGGATTTTGAAGCGGAAGTGACGGAAGTGTTTGATATTATTTTGCCAGAGCTGAACGATGAATTCGCTAAGGGATTTGGTCATAAAAAAGCCGAACAATTGACTAAAGCTATCAAGGAAGATATCGGTTCCCGAAAAAAAGAGGAAAAGTTTGTTAGTCAAAAAGCTCGATGGCTGGCCGAGTTTGAACGTCTTGTGAATTGCAACTTGCCAGAATCACTTTTGAGGGCCGAGGTTGAGCGATCACGTCAAGCTTGGAGAGCGTTCTTGCAAGAGAGGCATATTAACGAAGGGGAGTGGCTGAAATCTCGACAGCTAACATTGGAACAATTGGAAAAAGATTGGCATAAAGCCGCCGAAGCGTCTGTAAAAATTGGATTGGGCTTAGCAGAAGTGGCAAAGATTCAAAAGAAAGAATTAAAGAGCAACGAAGAGTTCCAAACTATTCTCGACGAGCTTGTTAAGAGGGCGATTAGTTAAGAATAATTGACAGCAGTAGGGGGGTATGGGAGCGTGGTATGGATGGGACGCAAAAAAATGCGGTGGATAGCGATTGGAGTGGCCGTATTAGGTCTGCTCTTAGTAGTTTTTAGTCTAAATTTCCAAGCGTTTGATCCAACAGGCGAAAAGATTTACGTTGCCACGACCGGTAATGACAACAACGACGGCACGATCGATCGCCCTTTTTTAACTCTTGATAAGGCCAAGGCACGAGTCCGGCAGATTAAAGCCGCTAATAGCTCAACGCCGATAACTGTATTAGCCAGAGGCGGTACTTACTATATGGATACACCTCTTAATTTATCAGCCGCTGACTCCGGTTCCGCTGGCGCACCGATTACGTATGCTAGCTATCCAGGGGAAACTGCAGTTATCACCGGAGCTAAAGAAGTTAGCTTTCAGAGCGTCACTGATCAGAATCTGCTAAGTCAGCTACCTGAATTGGCCAAAGCCAATGTCAAAATGGCTGATCTATCCGCATTGGGACTGGCCGACTTTAACCCTGCTCGCAGGGGAGCCTTTTTGCCGAATAAACCGAGCGGGCCGACTCTGTCTGTCAACAACCAACCGATGATTATAGCGCGCTACCCAAATGTTGGCTCGTGGGCGGAAGTTGCCACCCCAACGACAGACGTCGCCAACGGCTTCCAGTACAACGATCCAGAATTTGCTAACTGCTCGAGAGATAATAATGCTTTTGTTCACGGCTTTTGGTACTTCGGTTGGGCTGACAGCCATTTGAAAGTTGGCGCTACAGACCTGGCCATTAAGTCGATTTCCATCGAGGGCGGCTTTGATAGTTACGGCGTCCGCGCTAAGACCAAACCCGACGAACAATTTGGTCGGTTCTACTGCTACAATGTCGCCCAGGAATTAGATAGTCCAGGTGAGTATATTTTTGTCGGCGATAAGCTTCTGTTCTGGCCACCGGTCGCTCTGGAAGGCACTTTAACAACAGTAACTATAGCCGAAAAGCTCATCACCGGTACCGGAGTTAAGCATCTGCGGTTTGAACGGCTCAATTTCGAAGGGTCTCGTTCCAACGCTGTCAGTTTTACGAGCTCGTCTTTCTTAAAGTTTTCGCTCAACGTGTTCAATAACATCGGCAACGACGCCTTACTACTAAATAATGTCACCGATTCGGTCGTCACCAGTAGCGACTTTCACAATCTCCAGGAGCGGGCACTTAACGTCAAAGGCGGCAATCCAACAACTTTAGTATCAAGCAACGACGTCATCATCAATAACTTCATAGAGCATACCGCCCAGTGGATCAATGCTAGCCGAGCGGCGATCAGAATTGAGGGTGTCGGAATCAAGGTCTATCAAAACGAAGTGACCGATAATCCTCAAGGAGCGGTCACTTTTGTCGGTAACGACCATGATATTTCCAAGAATTTCTTTCATAACAATCTCAAAGAAGGAGCCGACACCGCGACGGTTTATGGCGGTCGTGACCCTACCTACCAGGGCAACAAGATTACCTACAATTATTTTAAAAATAACGGTAATAAGACCACTACCGATTTTCCCGGCTACGATATTTATTTAGATGACGCCCTCCAGAATGTACTAGTTGAAGGAAATATTGTTGACGGCTCGGCGCGGTCATTCTTGCTTGGTGGTGGTAGCTATAATGTTTCCAAGAATAATATCTTCACCGCACCAGGAAGATTCGACTGTCGAGGTTGCATGTCGCCAACTCGATCGGAGTTCGCGGCTAATAAGTTCCATAACCCGATTACCGCCGTTGACGCCGATGGTAGTGATCAAATCATTACGTTAGCCAACCTCCATGGTATTGTTGACAACGTTTACGCCACAGCGCCAAAAACAATTAAGGTTGTCGGAGTTGAGGGACTTAACGGTACCTGGAATTACAAAGTAGTTTCTCCCGACCAGCTCCGTCTCCTGAACGCAAGCGGTAGTGGCAATTATACCGGCGGCGGCTACACCTACTCTCCGTACGGAAACGTTGACGTTTACGACCAACTGGCATCTGTCAAAAACAACCCCGCCTACGCTAAGTACGCCCATTTGTTCGATTGGGAGGCGCTTGATAATCTCGGTGACGCTGTCGGTAATGTCTTTGAAGGTAACATTTTTTACCTTACCGGCGGCTCGGCCAAGCCCTGGGTAGCAATGGATCTTTCGGCGCCAGAATTCTTTAGTCCAAATAATAATATCGTTTACGGTAGTAACGGTTCACCAACCATTCCTCCTGGCAACTCAATCGCCGACCCACAGTTTGTCGATGCGCCTAACGGTAACTTTCAACTAAAGCCAACCTCACCAGCACTAGCCATGGGCATCTCTCAACCGTTACCAGTTAGTGAGATGGGAAAGATTTCGGCGGACAACCTTCTATCTGTCCTACCTGACCAAACAGTAAGAATTGGCCAAACTTTAGAAATAATAGCCAGTAGTGCCTACTTTGCAACTGAACAAGCAAAAAATCCCGTCTTTGTAGCCAGAGATCTACCAACGGGAGCCACTTTCAATCCGGCTACCAAAAAGTTTAGCTGGAAACCAACAGTTGATGGAATCTACAGTGTCACCATCTCTGTTGAGGATGACTATCTCTCGGCCGAACGTACATTCAATATCACAGTACCGAAAACAGAACTTGGTGGTGGTGATACAAACGACAGTAACGAAACTGGTGATAACACTCCCGGGGTACCTGAACCCGGTTCTGGCACCTCAAACGATTTTATCTTGCCACCTGTTCAGATAATACAGAACCCCACTCCTGATGCGCCTGGACCAATTACGATATTTAAGGAAGTTGTAAAAGAGAGGGTTAAAACGGCTGTAAATAGAGAAGCAATTGTTGCATCAATAACAACAATTAATAGCGCCGTTCAAGATGTCTTAATTGATCCAATTTCTGGTCAGGGGACAACCAAAACAACTGGACGATTGATCGGAATACTGCTTGTAATCGTTCTCCCGCTTGTTGCCGCTATCACAATAGTAATTCTCCGTCGTCGAACTCGGCGCTAAAAATTAGATCCATTAGTTATCCATTGACCACCTGTAAAGTAAGCTTTACAATCTTGGTAATGTCCAAAGACACAACTAATCAGATTCTTGTTCCGATGGTAATTGA
>JAUSEP010000004.1 GCA_030650195.1 Candidatus Berkelbacteria bacterium
TCGGTAGGTGGGCGGTTGTTGAAACCGTTGGCATTCGCCCAAGCCAAAACTGGTCCTTCCCAATTGGGAAGATTTGGCTTTTCAGAATGAACGTTTGTATAAGTGCGGTCCTCCGCTAGTTCGTCTGGTATTGAAGAATCAGCTAACAAGCCATTTTCCCGGCATACTCGAACTCGCACGTGGACATCATCCTTTTCGGTTGGTACCTGCCAGCTAGCAAAGATGTCTGTAATCGGGTCGGAACCATCAACCGGGAGTTTGTTGGAGAGCCTATCAACAGTCACAGTCTTGATGCCATCAGGACGATTGAACTGTTCAACGGGGAGATCTTTATGAAGATATTCCATGAACGCATCCCAGATTGGTGCCGCAGCTACCGATCCACCGGATCTATTCATCGGGCTGTTATCGTTATTTCCTGCCCAGACTCCAGTTACGTACTGTGGGGTGTAGCCGATTGTCCAAGCGTCGCGGAAGGCATCAGTAGTACCAGTTTTACTTGCGGCAGGGCGACCCTGTAATGTTAGAACTCCTAGAGTCCGGCCGAAGGTTGGTTTTTTAGCTTCAACGTCGCTTAAGATACTGCTAATCTCATAGGCGACTTGGGGATCGAGTACTTGCCGACCATCCTTGGGGTCCTCATGGTTATAGATCATCTTTCCCTTGCTGTCCGTTATTTTTAGAATAGGAGTAGTCGGCATTAGAATACCGTTATTTGCGAATACCCCGTAAGCACCAGTTAGCTCAGTGAGCTTAACTTCACCGCCTCCGAGAACCAACGCTAAACCGTACCGATCTTTATCTGTCAGTGTTGTAATTCCAAGATCTTGGGCATTCTTTAAGGCATTGTCTACACCTATCAAACCTAGAGTTTTAACAGCGGGTATATTTAGAGAGTTGCCAAGCGCTTGGCGGATGGTAACTGGACCACGGAAGCCACCATCAAAGTTGTCAGGAGTATATTTACCAAAGTCTGTCCTTAGGTCAAAGAGGGTAGTAGCGGGATTATATTTTTCTTTAAATGCAGCTGAGTAAACAATAGGTTTGAAGCTAGATCCCGGCTGACGACTAGCGGTCGTAACGTTGTAGGCGCCGAACTGGGCCTGGAAATAGTCAACCGAACCAACCATGGCGATAATCTCACCGCGTTTAGGATCTATCGTTACCAAGCCAGCATTAGAGGCGCCGGCATTTTTAAGAGTTTTGTTAGCGGCTTCGCTAACAATAGTCTCGGCCTTTTGTTGTTTGACTAGGTCGAGCGTAGTTACAACATCAAATCCACCGCTCTCAACTTTTTGTTCTGCTGCTTGGTTATCGCCAAGTTCCTTAGTAAAGTAGTCTACTAACCAGTCCTTAACAAAGAGGACAAAATGCGGTGCAGTTATAGAGTCGTGACGTGGAGCAAATTTAGATTCGACTTTCTTGGCAACGGCCGCCTGTTCGCTAGTGATATATCCCTGATCCATCATCAGGCTAATAGTTAGATCGCGACGAGCGATGAGTTTGTCAACATTCTGGCCGTACGGGGAGAGCGTAGAAGGAGCTTGTGGCAGGGCGGCTAGGGTTGCTGCTTCTGTGATATTTAAGTCCTTAGCAGATTTATTGAAGTAAGATTTCGAAGCCGCTTCAATTCCGTAGTTATTACCCCCGTAAGGAATGTAGTTTAAGTACATCGTTAGGATCTCTTCCTTGCTGTAGAGCGCTTCTAGCTCGATTGATAGGATCGCTTCTTTGATTTTTCGGATAATACTACGGCTTTTGTCGTGGAGGATAGCATTTTTGACAAACTGTTGAGTAATAGTTGATCCACCACCGCGTGATCCTCCGAATACAACCGCTCGGGCTAGGCCCTTAAGGTAGATTCCATGGTGGTTATAAAAATTCTTGTCTTCTATGGCAATGGTGGCATCTTTTGCTACCTGAGGGATGTCTTTTTGATCGATGATGATTCTCTTCTGTTCGCCGGAAATTGTATAGAGTGGCTGCATATTACGATCAAACAGCCTGGTTGAGCCTTCGGCGGCTAAATTGCGAATTTTACCTGGCGTTGGGAGGTCCTTGGCGAACCAGGCAAACATCAAGACTATGACTAAAATGATAATACCGAGAGTCCATAGCGCATATTTACCAACTCGTCTCCAGGTAAGCTTTGTCGATTTTTTACGCGAAAAAAGACGCTGCTGGAGTTTCTTCAGGTTCACAGGACTAGCAAAGGGGTTACGAATTTTTGGGAAGCGTAATTTGAATTTCATTTAAGTGGACTACCATATTCTACAAATATATACTGTCAGTAACAATGGACCTCAGTAAAGAAACTACTTTAACGTGGGCGGTAGCGGAGATAATCGAATCTGCGAGTTTGACGCGTCGTCTTAAAGAAAATAAAAAATTGATTGTAAAGCTAGGGATAGACCCAACGAGTCGAGAGCTTCATCTTGGGCACGCGGTGGTTCTACGCAAACTGCGCCAATTCCAAGATCTTGGCCATAAAGCAGTTCTCGTCATAGGAGATTTTACTGGACTGATTGGCGACCCCTCGGGTGTTAATGTAACCCGTCCAGCCCTAACCAAAGAGCAGGTTAAGGATAATATGTCGACATATATGGAGCAGGCCGGACAAATAGTAGACCTTAAAAAAGTTGAAATTGTTTATAACTCCAAGTGGCTTAGCAAGATTAACCTAGCGAATTTTATTGATATCGCCTCTAAGGTTAGTCTTAATGGACTCGTGGAGAGAGAAGATTTTGCCAAGAGATTGGATTCTGGTAAACAGGTCGCACTACATGAGTTGATCTATGCGGTTGCTATGGCCATCGATTCAGTTGAGCTGAAATCAGATGTTGAGCTTGGGGGCTGGGACCAGAGACTGAACTTACTTCTCGGGAGAGAGCTGCAAAAAAAGTTCGGTCAAATCCCTCAAGATTTAGTCATAATGAGACCACTGATCGGATTGGATGGAGTGAGAAAGATGAGCAGCAGCCTAGGAAATTACATCGGACTGACAGATTCGAGCGATCAGATGTTTGGCAAAGTAATGAGTATCCCCGACTCAATGATTGTTCACTACGGCGAGCTAGCAGCCCTGATGGGTACGGAAGCTGAAGTCAAAGAGAAATTGAAAAATCTTGGGCCCCGCGATCAAAAAGCGTTAGTTGCTCGTGAAATAGTTGAAATTTATCACGGCGTTAAGCCTTCCGAGGCTGCCGCTGAGTCGTTCAATCAGACGTTTCGTGACAAAAAGGTCGCAGATCATATGGCCTCGGAACTACTTTTTAGTCAAGAATCTGTTCTCTTGCTTCATGCCGTTGCCGAAGCTTCCCAATGCAGTAATACCCACGCGGGGCGCTTAATTGAGCAAGGCGCAGTTAAGTTGAATGGTGTAAAAATGATGGATCCTAATTTTGAGATTATGTTAACTGGCGAACTAATGATGCATATAGGTAAACATGCATTTCGTAAACTCGGACGAAGAAAGTAAGATAGAAGTAATGAAGAGGGGATTTACATTGATTGAAGCCCTGGCAGTAGTTTCTATAATCGGGATCCTTGCGACGACCGCGGCCTATGCGTACACCAGCGCTACTTCCAGGAGTCGGGACGCTCGAAGGAAATCTGATTTAACGGCAATTAGCTTAGGTTTTCAGGCTCGACATGACGCGCTAGCTTGCTCAAACTCGGCTGACATTGGCCGCTACCCAGGACGAAAATTGGCAAACTGGCCTTCCCAGCCCTGGAAAGAAATCGAGCAGTTGCGTAATTATAGCAATGATTGCGGAGCATTTTCAGAATATTTAATCACAATTCCAACTGATCCAACTCGAGGAACAGGAACAGAAAATTATCAGTTCGGCCTATCAGATTTCACAGACCAAAATACTATTGGCAAGCACTATCGACTAATCGCAAAACTAGAGAAAAGCATCGAGCCAGAGAGCCCAGAAGGAATGGCACTTGATAGGGCCGAGACAATCTGGCATGATTCTTTTGGTGGGGCCTCGCTTCCGGACGGCTATAATTATATTATTGGTAACTAGTTCGGATTGCTCCTACATTTTAATCCATGATATTTGGTCAATTACATCAGACTGTTCGTACTGCGTATCGGAAAGTTTATAAAACAGATCCGCCGCGTTTTGACGTCGAACCGGCTAAACATAAAATGTTTGGTGATTTTTCGACAAACATTGCAATGGTCACGGCAGCTGAGAACGACACCTCTCCGATGATGCTGGCCCAGAAACTAGTACCGGAGCTGGAGGCGAGTCCGGTTTTTCGAAGCGTTTCTGTTACAACCCCTGGGTTTATAAACTTCACAATCACAGATGAGCATCTACTCTCAACGGTGAAAGAAATGATTCGGTTGCCAGATGCCATAGGGAGAAGCGACCTGGGCAAAGAAACTCGCGTCTTAATCGAATATATTTCAGCTAATCCAACGGGTCCGCTCACACTAGGCAACGCCCGCGGTGCTTTTGTCGGCGAAACTATCGCCAGAATTTTAGAACTTTATGGGTGTACGGTAATGCGTGAATATTACGTCAATGATCGCGGCGGTCAGATCGAAACCCTCGGACATTCTGTATTAAAAGACGACAAAGCCGAATACCGAGGTGAGTATATAGATTCCCTTGCCAAACGAATTAAGGAAAAAGATCCGCTGGCAGTAGGGGAGAAAGCTTCGGCAATTGTGATGGAGGAGATGATAAAACCAATGCTTAAAAAGATTGGCATAGATTTCCATCAGTTCTTCTCTGAATCCTCTCTTTATCAGACAGGGGTGTACAAAAAAACTCTCGAGTTACTGAAAGCTAAGGGATATGTATATGAGGCCGATGGCGCAACGTGGCTCTCGACAACCCGCTTTGGAGACGACAAAGATCGGGTTCTGGTACGTACTACCGGCGAGGAAACCTACTTTGCTTCTGATATTGCTTACCATAGTTTTAAAATCCAACGAGGATACCACCGATTAATAAATATCGTTGGGGCCGATCACTACACGTACACAACTCAACTCACTAAGGTCATCGAAGGGATTCTACGACATCACTATATGTGGGGGGGCACTCTTAACTGGGTAGTGACTCAGTTAGTTAGGTTGGTAAAAGACGGGCAGGAAATAAAAATGTCAAAAAGAGCCGGAACCTATGTTGCATTAGATGATGTACTAGACGAGATTGGACCAGATGTGGCAAGATTTTTCTTCCTAAACAAGAGCACGGATACACATTTAGATTTTGACTTGAACGTAGCCAAGGCTAGCTCCAATCAAAATCCTGTTTTCTATATTCAGTACGCTTATGCACGTATCTCTTCGATCTTTCGACAGTTCTCTAAAGATGATGATTTTGTTATTCCGGAAAAAATAATAATTACTCATCCTATAGAACGACAACTACTACTTCGAATAATTCAATTCCCAGATTTAGTGGAAGAGATTGCTGGTAATCTGGAGGTCCATCGCTTAACACACTACGCCACGGCCCTCGCTACAGATTTACATACATTCTACGAAACAGTTCGTGTTGTAGGAGAGCCACCGGAGATTGCCAACTCTCGTTTGGCCATCCTTAAGGCAACTAGCTTAACGATTAAGAAAACTTTAGACCTGATCGGAATCTCAGCTCCAAGCCGGATGGTGGCTAAAGAGAGCTAGGGAGAACCAAAGGTTGGGGCCTGTAATTAGTTGAGGTTATTATTAGGTATAGGTCTAGATTCTTTGAGAAAATGTGATATACTTCGTTGTGTTCTGGTTCGAAAGCCAGCGCAAATCTACATCACAAGGAGGCTGACCATGTCTACCGGCATGCTTGGCGACAATAAAGCGCTTCGTGAATTCTGGAACGGACCGCTTTTGACTCTCGTAGAGAGAGTCAACGGTCCAGAAGGCGAGTACTGGTCGGAGGTGATCAAAAAGACTCTGCGCAAGGAGAATCCCTTCCCTGAAAGGCTTGTTAGGGGTAAGGGTAAGGTCCCCGTTAAATCCTCAGCCAGCGATCTGCCATCCTTTCTCATCAATCTTGGTGATGGTCGGACAGCTGAGCAGCTCTATGTTGCCGGCGGCTATGTTGTTGTCGACCAGTTTGACAGATGGGCGAAAGATTTCGTTCTTTCTCCCGAATTCAAACTCAGTCAAACTAAGGAAAGAGTGGAACTGGTCTACGTCCAGTTTGACTATGTACCAACCACTGATCAGGTCTTGGCTCGATTCAATGAGTTGGACTTGGATCGTCCCCAACCGGAAGATGCTCTGCGTTTTGGGGAGAAATTTCCAGGCGAGCAGATGGATAATCCGGTCGTCTTCTTGCACGAACCTTGGCGCTGCCCCGATGGTGACCTGGGCGTGTTGGTGCTCAATCGGGACGACTCGGGGCGGAGGCTCCACTGCCGCTGGGGCTGGTTTGACGATCGGTGGCTTCAGCGGTGTCGCTTCGTGGCTCGGCGCCGCCAGTCACTTTGAGCTTTGATCCCTTTGACCTTTTTGGTCTCTTGGATCTTTCCCTTCTGATGCCCCACACCAATCGGTGTGGGGCATTCCCATATCTTATAATTTTGTTATTATCATCTACGGAAGTAGGTGAATACGCGGCCGGTTACGGCTTGCCGGAGTGTGGTACGCGGACAAACTTCGTAAAAAACGAAGAGACTTGGTGCCAAACGCTAGGGCATATTGAAGATGCCAAATACAATGGCTGTGAACGACAGCCTCCACTCTAACGATCGGCTC
>JAUSEP010000010.1 GCA_030650195.1 Candidatus Berkelbacteria bacterium
TTGAGCGGGAGACGAGAATCGGACTCGCGTATCTAGTTTGGAAAACTAGCGCTCTACCATTGAGCTACTCCCGCTAACAGGAGTATTTTCTCAAATTTGGAGGCGTCTGACCAGATTTAGCTCTGTCTAGCTAGATCAATAACGGTTTTGAAGGCTACTACCATTGCTGCCGGAGCAACAAAGTGGCTGATATTTATAAATGCTGTTCCAAGCCAGTCGCCTATGTAAGGCAGAAAGTCTAATCCAGCGCTACCAACAAGCAATAGAACGATTGCCGCGACTAGAAAACTATTTGTTTCTTTGTAAGTTATATTAAACAAACCAACAATTAGTCCCAGAATTGCCAAGACTAGACCAGGCGTTGTTCGGTCGGACGTATCAGGAAAGAAACTCAATACAATTGCTAATGCGATTCCAAACAGAAACGCTAACTCACCCCAAGACTTTTGATTTGTGTTTGCCATTAGTTTAAGTCTAACTTGGGCCTGGGGGTTGTCAAATTTGCCAGAGGTACTGGGCCAAATCCACGTAATAACTTCCACCCTTCATTTCAACTTTCACTCCTTCATCCTGAAGTAGTTTTGCCTGGAGCTCGGCCGGATAAGACATATTGATAATTGAGATTCTTCCTTCCGAGTTAATAACTCGTTGCCAAGGCAATTGCTCGACATCGCTAGAGTAACGTAAAATTCGCCCAACCATTAATGCCGCTCGGGGGCTACCAGCCAATGCGGCTACCTGTCCATACGTGGCTACTTTGCCTGGCGGGATTAACTTAATTTTTTTAATAACTTGCTCCTTGAAGGACATCGCTGTTAATATACCCTAGATGGGCGAAGTTTGGTCATATAGTCTACTAAGTGTTGTTGTTGTAAGTCTGATCTCCCTAATCGGAGTGATAGTTTTAGCAATCAAGCAAGATATTCTCAACCGAATCGTTTTTGTTTTGGTCAGTTTAGCTGTAGGGGCTCTTTTTGGTGACACCCTGATTCATTTATTACCAGAGGCCTACGCCTCTTTTGATAGTCAGCTAACTGTTGCGTACCTGGTTATGGT
>JAUSEP010000017.1 GCA_030650195.1 Candidatus Berkelbacteria bacterium
GTAAAAACAACTCCTGTATCTGCACCGAAACCTGCTCCGGCTCAGTTCGCACCGAAAGTAAAAGCGGCCGAGCCAGTGGTGGAAACGCCTTCCGCGCCTAATCCTCCACTCGTAGCAGATACTGAGAATAGCCGTGATTGGGTTCGTATCTTAGTGGTAGTGGTGCTACTACTAATAATCGCTGGTAGCTTCTACGCGCTATCGCGATCAGTTCAAGAGACACCAGAAGAAGAGTTCGATCGGAATAAAGCCGAATCGAAAGATGAGGCCGTTGCGGGAACGAGTAGACGTCGTCGTCACCGACGCAACCGTCACAAGTAGAGCTGCTTCTCGCAAAAACGATCTGCCATCTGGCGGATCGTTTTTGTTATTGTTAGAGTCAACATAGATATGTTGGGGGCAGTTTCACGAGAATTTATGTTGAAAGTGTTGTTGGTAGGACTGTTTATTTTTGCAGTTTATTCGAATATTAACCTTATTGTTCGTAACCACAAATTAGGACAAATTTTACGAGAAAAGAAAACCCAGACAGCCCAGCAAGCTTTCAATAACGAAAAATTAAAACTACTAATTTCTTACTACCAAACACCGTCATTTCAGGAAGTTGAAGCCAGAAGGCGCTTGGGACTAAAGAAACCAGACGAAACTGTTTACGTAGTAAAAGGTCTAGCGACGGATACCAACCAAAGTCCAGGACTAAGTGACAATTTGTATAATGATATCCAGCCTGCTCCACCGACCGCAAAGACTAATATCCAATTGTGGTGGCAGTATTTCTTCGGACAGTAGTGCCGGGGGCGGGGATCGAACCCGCGAACCTCTTCTTTATGAGTGAAGCGCTCTGACCAACTGAGCTACCCCGGCTTACACCAGTAATTTTAATCGATTAAATCAAGAAAAACCAGTCATTCGACTGGTTTTTCTTTTCGTAGCGGGGGTTAGATTCGAACTAACGACCTCGTGGTTATGCGTACCATTGCAACTTTCATTGCTCCATTTTCATCGATTGATGAGAATGGATTTTTGGTCTGGACTGTCCCTTGGCCCGTAAAGTTATCACGGGTCTCCACCTACCAGTCTCTACACCTTCCGCCACTTTCTGTGTGTGCGCGGCTTGGCTCGGGATTGCCTCGGCTTACACCAGGGGTTTCCCCGAATTAGATGGATAATCTTCTTAGTAGTTACCTACTAAGACGCCCAAGTTCTAAAAATACTGTTGAGCCACGCGAGCTGACCACTGCTCCACCCCGCTGTCAGCTATTATACCTATTCAGGTGGCTACAGTCTAGCCAAGATACCGAGTAAGTCATTGATTTTGCTGGTTCTTTACCCTAGAATTCAGAATATGCCAGCGAAGAATAGAATTTTCCGCCAGTTGTTTTCCGTCCTAACCATTATTTTTATTGTTGCCGTTGTTTGGAGTCTGTTTGGTTTGGGAAAGGTTATTCCAACTCAAGACGTCGCCATCTCCCAAATCGTTAAAGAGGTTAATGATGGGCGGGTTGAACAAATAGTTGTCGAAGGTAACAAGATAACTGCCGTTACCAAAGATAAAATTCAACTCATTTCCTACAAAGAGGCCAGCCAGGGTCTGAAAGATTACGGGATTACTGGCGATAAGGTAACGATAAATATTAAAAATCCGGATTCTGGAGCGATGTGGACTACGATCCTATCTGTTTTGATACCATTTTTACTCTTGGGGGCTTTTCTCTACTTTATGAGTCGTTCTGCTCGCTCGGGAAACATGCAGGCGATGTCGTTTGGTAAGACTACGGCGCGACTCGATGACGGTAAAAGACGGACAACCTTTAAAGATGTTGCCGGTATGAAGCATGTTAAACAGGAGCTAGTTGAGATAGTAGATTTCTTAAAAAATCCAGCTAAGTTTAAGGCGCTCGGAGCTGAGATTCCTCGAGGTGTCTTACTGGTAGGGCCGGCTGGTGTCGGTAAAACGCTACTTGCTAAGGCAGTAGCAGGCGAAGCCGGTGTGCCTTTCTACTCAATTTCAGCTTCTGAATTCGTAGAAATGTTTGTAGGAGTTGGAGCTTCCCGAGTTCGAGACTTGTTCACTAAAGCTAAAAAAACTGCCCCAACTGTTATTTTTATTGACGAGCTCGATGCTGTTGGTCGCCAACGTGGTACGGGACTTGGTGGGTCACACGACGAACGTGAGCAAACGCTAAACCAGATTCTTGTTGAGATGGATGGTTTTGATACCGAAGCTAACGTAATTGTTCTGGCCGCTACTAACCGACCCGATGTTTTAGATCCAGCCCTTCTTCGTCCAGGACGGTTTGATCGTAAGGTTACCTTAGATCTACCTGATCGACCGGAACGAGCAGAGATTCTGGCCATTCACTCTAAAAACAAACCTCTAGCTAAAGAAGTTAACTTAGAAGAGGTTGCCAAATCTACTCCGGGGTTATCAGGAGCAGATCTTCGTAACGTTGCTAATGAAGCAGCTATCTTA
The DNA here is from genome assembly GCA_030650195.1 of Candidatus Berkelbacteria bacterium. Lineage (GTDB taxonomy): Bacteria > Patescibacteriota > UBA1384 > 2-12-FULL-50-11 > 2-12-FULL-50-11 > JANLIQ01. The sequence goes on from JAUSEP010000017.1 coordinate 2,474, forward strand.
GCTGCTCGTGATAATCGTAAAAAAATAGAGCAAAAAGATTTTCGTAACTCTATTGAAAAAGTGTTACTAGGTCCGGAACGTACAAGCCACCTAATGAAAGAAAACGAAAAGAAGATTGTTGCCTATCACGAAGCTGGGCACGCTATAATCGGCCATCTCTTAGCAGATGCCGATGAAGTCCATAAAGTTTCAATAATCTCCCGCGGTATGGCGCTTGGTTTCACTCTAAGTTTACCGAAGGAAGACAATAAACTTATTCCAAAAAGCCAGTTTGAGCACGAGCTTGCTCGTTTGCTTGGAGGTCGGGCAGCCGAAGAGCTAATCTTTAAGGAAGTTACAACAGGCGCTTCTAATGACTTAGAGAGAGCGACCGAGATCGCCCGTAATATGGTTATGGTCTACGGCATGAGTGAACTAGGACCGGTTAAACTCGGTGAGCGTGAAGAGATGGTTTTCTTAGGGCGCGAGATGGGTATGCATCGAGTTCACTCCGAAAAAGTAGCCGCTAAAATTGACGAAGAAATTAGTCGCTTAATAGACATGGGCTGGAAAACTGCAGTTGCCTTACTAAAAAAAGAAATTAAAACTCTTCACCATATGGCGCATGAGTTATTAGAAAAAGAAACCCTCGAAGACGAAGATCTTCGCTCAGTCTTTGCTACACTAAAAGTAGCAAAGCATGCCGCCTAAAAAAATTGAAAAACTGTTTTGGGTTACTGGATGGATATACGATTTTTCTAAAATCGCTACGGTTTTGTTAATCCTTGGTTTACTCACTCATTATTTCTTCTTCACTGTATTAGTTGTTCGCGGGAAAAGTATGTTGCCTAATTTTACTGATGGTGAGGTTCTGATGATTAATAAAATTACTTATCGTTATGTGCCACCAGCCAGGGGTGATGTAGTGGCAATGTACTGGCCAGGTGAAACAGAAAAACGTTTTATAAAAAGAATTGTTGGGTTACCAGGTGAGACAGTACAAGTTAGTGAAGGCAAAGTTTTTATTAATGGAGCTCGCTTAAATGAAAGCTACATTGCCAAGGGGCTTACAACTTCAAGTGAGTTAACCAGAACTCTTCAACCAGATGAGTATTTTGTTCTCGGAGACAACCGTATTGCTAGCTCAGACTCCCGAGCCTGGGGACCAGTACCGAAAAGTTTTTTGATCGGTAAAATTGGTTCAGAAATTTTTCAACTTTCTTCGCAGGCGGCTAATTAGAAAAGCCCGCGGATGCGGGCTCAGGAATCTCTAGGCAGACTTTGGAGGACGATCCATTTAACGTCGTCGGACGTTTCGACTTCTCGTCCTTCCGGAAGAAGCAGAACGGTTGAGTGCTCGAGTTGGGCGATCCTCCGAGCGCCCCTGAAGTCATGATTTCGAGCGAAGCGATCGAGCGGGCTATAGACAACCCCCACCTTGTTGTTAGCGGCGTGGACAACTTTATTGTTGCCGACAAATATTCCAACGTGACCGACACCGTCGCTGGGGTCGTCGACGTATCGATCGATCCAGCCACTAATAAAGACTAGATCTCCTGGCTGCAAGTCTGACAGTCCGATTGAGAAGCCGTATTCTCGTTGTTGAATGGCCCGACGCGGTAGCCAGACTCCAATTTGGCCGTACACCCACTTAACTAGGCTTGAGCAATCTAAAACGGCAGGCGCTTCTTGTAGGCGGGCCCCTCGTCGGTAGGTAGCGTTTCCCACTAACGATTGAGCTACTTCAACTACGCTACATACCAGTACCTGAAAGCCTTGTTCCTCGAGAATAGTTAAGGCTTCTGCTTTCGAAATAGGCAGGTTAAGCTGATCGAAATCGACCAGACAACGATTGTTAACGGCACGATATATCATTTTCTTCTCCTGAAATTGGTAAGGAACAAAAAAACCGCCCGAGAAGGGCAGCTTTCGAGACTTCTCAAAGTCTGCCCACTCAGTCGGTAGTAAGGGCGGAAAAGTTAGTGAAGCTAGACCAAGTCTGGAGGTCTTTAGTAATCAACATCGTTCTTTGCACGATAACATAAGAAAGTGAGCGATCAAGGTCGGGGCTAATTAACTAGTGGCCCCCTAAGAGTAGTTAGCAATTTCGAGGTCTTACTTACAAATTCAACTAACTCTCCACCAAGTGCCCCAGCATCTAGTTCTTGGTAAGCAACTAACCAATCTGGTTTAACGATAGTACTTGAAGACTGCTCAAAACGATTTGTCCATTCAGCAGTTTTCCCAAGAGCAATAGCATATGCTAAATACTTTTCAAACGTTTGATTACGAGCCATGGTTGGATCTATTGGATTCGGATCACTTAAAAACTTACTGAATGACAACCACGCTGATCGTTGTTGGAGTCCGGTAGTGGTGTAGCTAGTTAGCTTTGCAGTTAAACGAAGAATTAACCAGGAAAGAATAATTGTTCCGATAAGTGGAATTAGTAGATACGGTGTGATATCACTCACGGCTGTCCAAACTAATCCCACTACACTTGCGAAGTAAAAACATAAGGCAATAAGTTTGTAACGGATTCTTGTTAAATGGGGGTTCTCAACAAAATACTGATGTTGGGTAATTATCTCGTAGATTTCGTTAAATGCATCGTGAACCATCGGACTAAAGAGAGCTTGTTTATGA
>JAUSEP010000020.1 GCA_030650195.1 Candidatus Berkelbacteria bacterium
GAGATCGTTAACAATCCGAGAGCCCGTAGCGCTAAGTTACGAGCAGGAAAGAAAATTGGTTAGTAGAGATGAGTAAAAAATTCATCTGTGTTAATCAATTCAATCAAGGAGGGATATGCACCTAAGACAAAACCGAGTTTATCGCAGGCAAGTTTACAAAACAGGTAGTATTTTTAGCGTTGGACCAACAACCGCTAGATACTTAGTTCTCCTACTACTAGGAGTTTTTTCGTTACTATTCCTAGTTCAAGCAACTCAGGGAGCTCAAACCTCCGTTGATATTCGCAACCAAGATAAACTTCAAAGTGACCAGAGTAAGGAGATGACAACCCTAGAGGTGCAATCTAGCCGCCTCCAATCCCTTCAGAACTTAAACCAATTTGCCCAATCTCAGGGGTTGGTACCTGTCGGAGCTCCAGAATCAATCTCCCTCCCCGTTCTGCAGTAGCAACGCATGACTCCAAAAGCTAAGTTTGAAAGAACTGGGGTTCTTTTTTTGGTCATGTTCTTTGCTGGTGGGGTCATTAGTTTTGCCTTGTTTCAAAAACAGGTTCTTGAACATGATCAGTACGCAGCAACGTCCCTGGCTCAATCTGTCAGCCAAACCGACATTCCAGCTCAAAGAGGGCGTATCTTTGCAAAGGATCGTGATAAAACATTAGTCAATTTAGCGGTTAGCGAGTGGCGTTACAACTTAGTGATCACCCCACAATTAATTAAGGACAAGCAAAAGTTTGCCGATCTTCTTTCCTCTGACTACCCCAAAATGACAGCTAACGATATTTTCGCTAAGGCGGACAGCGACAAAGTCTTCGTCATTTTAACCAAGGGGCTCACGATAGACGAAGCCGATAAAATCAGCAAACAGAATTATCGTGGAGTTAGTTTAGTACCACAGCTAGTACGCTCGTACTCTGAAGGTGACGCAATTGCAGCCCAGGTATTAGGATTCGTAGGCGCAGATGGCGAAGGCAAGTACGGCGTAGAAGGCGCTCGAGATGATATTTTACGGGGCAAGGCTGGTTCCGAACAACAGAAGAAAGATTCTTTTGGGCAATTAATAGATGTTTTAGGGGGCAAAGACTCAACGCCTGGACAGGATTTAGTTCTAACTATTGATTACAATTTGCAATATACGGTTGAATCAAAGCTCAAAGAATCTATCGATAAGTATAAGGCTGATAGCGGTTCGATTATTGTTATGGATCCAAAGACAGGCGCCATCTTAGCAATGGCTGGCCAACCAACCTTCGACCCAAACAATTTTTCACTCGTTCCAAGCGACCAACAATCCAGGTTTCTCTCTCCAGCTGTTAGTAACGCTTACGAACCAGGTAGTGCCATGAAACCGTTAATGATGGCAGTGGCCTTAGACTCGGGCAAGGTCACACCGGAAACTACAAATGTCTTTGGTCCTAGCGTGACTGTTCTAGGTAAAGTTATTACAAACGCCGAAGGTAAGGTATATGGCAAGGAAAATATGGCTCAGGTTCTGGAGAATTCAGATAACGTTGCGATGGCCTGGATTTCGAGTCTTGTTGGTGCAAAAACCCAACGAGAATATTACACAAAGTTTGGTTTCGGCGCTAAGTCCGGAGTGGATTTAGTCGGTGAATCAGCGGGAAGTCTGCAAGACGAAAAAGAGTGGAACGATCTCTTACGTTCAACGGCTGCTTTCGGTCAAGGTGTCTCGGTGAGTCTTCTCCAATTGGCGACGGCATATTCTGTTGTTGGTAATGGCGGAACCTTGGTAACCCCTCATTTAGCAGAAAAAACATTGGTTGGGGATAAAGTAACAGTAATCGAGTACATTACACGTGGTCAGGTAATAAAGCCCGAAACCGCAAAGCAAGTGCAACTAATGTTAGAAAATGTCGTACTCAACGGTCACGGGAAAAGGGCGAAAGTCGCCGGTGTCAGAGTTGGTGGTAAAACCGGTACCGCTCAAGTACCAGACCCTAAGGGTGGTTACTACTCTGACCGAACAATAGGTACATTTGCTGGAATGTTTCCGATCGAAGACCCAAGATTTGTGATGGCGGTACGTTTGGATAATCCCAAAACCGTTAACTTTGCCGAATCTTCAGCGGCACCAACCTTTGGAGAGATTGCAGAGTGGATGGCGAATTACTACCAGCTTAGATAAGGCCTTAAGGCTAAAGTCTGAAGTCTGATTTAAGTATCATGTTACAAATTAAGATCCGGCTCAAATTTTCAGGTGTATAGTCTTGACTTCTGGTGCTAAATATGGTAGCATTATGACGCACATCGAAAATTCGCCATCGGGCGGAAGGAGAAAAACATTGATCAGTAAGATTATCGGTCAACTTGTGATCTGGATCGTTGGGGTGGGTGGCGGGTTTCTGCTCACTATCGCTGTCTCGAACACCAGCTGTTTCAAAACAGTAGTCGAGACAGGGAGGGCGAGTAATTGTAGCGATCACCTACACCAAATTGAGACAGCCAAAGGCCGTTGGCTGATGGATCACTCCAAACTCACATCTAAAGACCCAACGAGAGCGGATCTCGAGCCCAAGTATATTCTCTGGCCAAAATGCGGAAGTGGTGGCGCCTACTCTATTGGATCGACTGACAAAGACCCCACCTGCTCTGTCCACGGCAAGAGTAAACGCAAGGGTTAGTTGGTACGGAGATTCGAGGCCGGAAGCGAACGCTTCCGGCCCCTTTCTTTAGCTCTCGATTCATATTCACTACTTTTACTAATCTATTACCGATCGGAAATAGATTAGTATTTTCTCCAACCCCATTCTTCTTGATCGCTTTCGGTAATCTATGTCCATATGGACATAGATTACCAATTTGTTGCGGTTTCGTAATTCTAAAATCTTAAATCATGATTCTTAAATCTTAATTCCTCTCTGTTCTAGGTTTGGGGCGTTGTTACTGGTAGAATTACGAGAGAGATGAAAGATTTACGCGGCATAGTGCTCTGGTGGGCGGTGAAGAGGCGCGTCAAGATAGATAAGCCGTTTATTATTGCTATTACTGGCTCAATTGCTAAGACTTCAACAAAAGTAGCGATCGGAGCTGTCTTAAGGCGAGCGTTTCCGGGCCAAGTTCGGGTCGGATACGGCAATCTGAACAGCTTCTTAGGTGTGCCATTAGCAATTTTGAATTTCAAAGTGGATTTTTATAGTCGGCGGTGGAACCGCACGACTTCCACGGCGCATTCTGCCGTGTATAAACAAAAGATAACCTGGCAGTGGATTTGGATCTTGAAACTAGCGATATGGCGGGGTCTGTTCGGCAGATTACCACAGTATTTGGTTTTAGAGTATGGGGCTGATCATCCTGGAGATATCGAAGAGTTGGGGAAGATGTTACCACTCGATGCGGCCATTATTACCCTAACCGGTGCTGCTCACTTAGCTAATTACTCGTCTCTTGATCAAGTAGCAAACGAAAAAGCAAAGATACTTGATGCGGTAAGTAAGAATGGTTGGGGGCTAGTTAATAAGAATGACCCGTATTTAAAAGTTTATAAATCTAAAGCTCATCCGTTAACAGAAGTGGAAACTGAGACTGAGGATATAGCCATAAACTTCGCACGGGCCGTTGGACAAAAACTAGGTATTGAAGATAAAACTATCGGTGAAGCTCTCGTAACTTTTACGCGTCCTGAGGGGAGAATGCAACTTAAAGACTTAGGAGGAGCTCATCTTCTAGATGACTCGTATAATGCCAACCCGCTATCGATGAAAGCAGCGTTTAATGTTTTAGCTAAACTTCCGGGACGTAAGGTAGCGATTCTTG
>JAUSEP010000021.1 GCA_030650195.1 Candidatus Berkelbacteria bacterium
AAATAAGCCAAACGCCATCAATTTGACGGGCATGGTGTTTTGAGTAGGTATTAAGGCCGCATTTAATTGTCAGGCATTGTTGCAAACCGACGTTTGTCACCAACTTTTACGGCTGGCAACAGTTTTATTTGTAATAAATTGATGCACAAGGACAACAATTGTGACAAACCCACGCACCAGTGTCATCTATCTGCAGTAAAGTTAAACCATCTGCTCGGCAGACACGGTGAAGGGAATGCAATAATCTACCGTCTTATGATTTTTATTTAACTTTTTATTCACCTTTTGGAGTAACACATGAAACAAATGAAACGTAATCTGCAGAAGGGTTTTACCCTGATCGAGTTGATGATCGTGGTGGCTATTATTGGTATTTTGGCGGCGATTGCGATTCCGCAGTACCAAGACTACATTACGAAATCAAAATGGTCTGATACTATGGCTAGCGTTGGACCATTGAAGCTTGCTATTGCTGAATGTATGCAAAATAAATCAGGAGTAAGTACCAATTGCCTGACTTTTACTGAGTTGGGATTGGCCGCCATGCCTATACCAAAATTTGGTTCAGTTTTTCTCGTCACCGCGCCCACAGCTGCTACAGTTTTGATTAAAACTACAGGTACGGCTGAGGTTGGCAGTTATGTATATGGAGCTTTAGGTACTGTTGACGCAAGTGGTACGAAAATAGAATGGACTGCGGACGCATCGGACACGCTTCCAACTAAGATTGTAAAAGCTGGGGTCCGTTAAACCAATATGAAGCGGGCCACGAGTTTGTGGTAGCCAAGTCGCTTTAGCAAAAGCCTCCCCTCGGGAGGCTTTTGTCGTTCTGGGGCATGGATAGTGTGCTGAATGAAGTGGGGGCAGGGCACCGGCTAACTGCTCAGTGCCGCCCGGCAAGACGGGGTAGCGGTGCTGAGCCCGCAAGGCGCGGTCGTCGGGTAGGTGCAGGGGGTAGGTGGCTGTTTGCTATATAAATAATAGCTGCTTAGTCAATAAATACGCCGGCTATAGGCGAAAATACATCTAAAATTGAGGTTTTTGTAGCGGTTAGTTTGTGCAAAACTTCGAGTGTGAGCTACAATGTGGCCCAAATTAGGGGGATTAAAATATGTCTGCAAATGCTGTTGTACGCGCTCGGATTGACGAGCACATTAGAGACGAGGCATCCATCGTGTTGGCCGCTATGGGGCTGACGGTGTCTGACGCTTTTCGCATGATGTTGACTCGTGTTGTTAGCGAAAAGGCCTTGCCTTTTGAAGTCTTGGCGCCCAATGCCAAGACGATTGCCGCTATGAAGGAAGCACGCTTAGGCAAGACGAAGCCA
>JAUSEP010000025.1 GCA_030650195.1 Candidatus Berkelbacteria bacterium
TGATGCTGAGGGTGACATCTACGCAAGGAACCTCATCCTCACCGGCTCCACCTCCACAGGCACCACTACAGTGGCAGGGGACCTGAATGTGGAGGGCAATACTACGTTAGGCGACGCTCCCACAGACACCCTTCTCTTCAATGTAGCGACCCACACATATGCCAATGACACGAACCTGGTTCTTTCCGGAGGAGTCAACGGACTCTCTTTTGACACAGACACCTTGTCCATTGATGCCCTGAACAACAGGGTGGGGATTGGGACGACGGCGCCTAGTTATAAATTAGATATTGCTACCTCTACTGCTTCAGACAGAGGGATTAATATAGCGAATACTGCGGCAACAGGGACCAACTACGGAGTGTATTCTTCGGTAACCGGAGCCGCAAGCGCCAACTACGGAGGATACTTTGTCTCCACGGGAGCCACCACCGACTACGGCCTAGCCGTTGCCGCCATGACCGGAGCAACATCGACAGGGCTGGATATTGGCGCATTATCTGGAACCACAGCAAACACAGGTATTAATATTGGAGCAATCTCCGGAGCCGCAGCAACGGGAGCTGGAATGACCGTAGGCAATATCTCCACAACCGGAACAACCAACTACGGAATCAATTTGGGAACAATGACAGGCGGAACGACCAGCAACTATCAGATCAACACGGGAGTATTGACCTCTGCTACCACCACTACCAATGCCCAACTCAATCTTGGTGGAGTTGTCACAACGGGAGGAACCACTAACTACGGAATAAACATTGGAGCATTGAGCGGAACAGGGACTACGAACTACGGAATCAATATTGCCAATTCAACTGCTACAGGCACAACTAACTATGGAATGAAGATCGGAACGATCTCCGGAGCGGCAAGCGGTACCAACTACGGTCTCTACGTAGACACCATCTCCGGAGCTTCTACTGCTAATTACTCCGCCATCTTTGCAGGGGGGAATGTGGGGATTGGGACGGCGACACCTGCTGCCCTGCTTAATTTAAGTGCTTCAACTCCAGAACTAAGGATGACTAGTTCCGTTGATGGCAATAATTCCCGCATAACCAGGACTGACACGCTAGGAACAACCATAAGATATAACACAGTTCTAAAACCCGCTGGAGTTTATAGTATTAGCTTTACCGCTGCTAGCACTCAATACATTTCGGTAGCAAATAGTGCTTCTCTTAATTTTACACCTACCAACTTTACTGTATCTACATGGATAAAACGCAATAGTTCAGGAAGATATGATGCAATATACGAATCTGGCCTATCAGGAACTAACAGATGGGTCATAGTTATTGCTACTAATAATAAAATTCAATTTACTGAAATTGGTCTAGCTGACTACTTTTCTACTGGAACAATTACCGATACAAGCTGGCATCATGTGGCAGTCGTTAAGAGTGGGGATAGTGGAACTAATCTAACATTTTATATCGACGGTAGTGCATCTGGAACCGCATCAGTGGGTACGGTGACAACGCCAACTGGGACAAAACAAATAGGCACAGCTGCCGGTCTTTATATGGATGGGAAGTTAGATGATGTTAGGGTCTATTCAAGAGACCTTTCATCGGCCGAAATAGCCGTACTTTATACAGGCGCAGATCCATCTACCACAAGCCTTGCTGGACATTGGAAATTCACAGAAGGAACTGGAATATCGGCTGCGGATTCATCTGGTAATGTAAACACAGGAACTCTAACAAATGGCCCTACATGGAGTACGGATGCGCCTTCCCAAAATCCAGGAGCTGGGGGAACAGATACGGAAGTCCAAGTTTGGAGCTCGAAGGACGGGACGGTGGAGAATGAGGAAGGCATTCAAATATTCGGCTGGAAAAGCGGTAGGACGGTGATAGAAGGAAGCTATATAAAATTTGATTATGGGACAAGCCAGACAGAAGCTGCTCGAATTGATACTTCTGGCCGCTTAGGGATTGGGACAACAACGCCAGCTTACAAACTAGACATCGCAACCTCTACTGCGTCTGACAGGGGAGTGAATATCGCTAACACGGCAGCCACGGGGACCAACTATGGAGTGTATGCTTCGGTAACTGGAGCTGCTACGCAAAATACAGGAGGGTATTTTGTTGCTACGGGAGCAACCACAAACTATGGCCTGCAGGTTGCCGCAATGACAGGAGCAACGTCAACAGGGTTAGATATTGGAGCACTGTCAGGAGCAACTGCCAATACGGGAATAATAGTTGGCACAATATCAGGAACAGGGACAGGATCTGTCTTTACGGGCGGCGCCATCACCTCAACAGGAACCACAAACTATGGATTAAATCTTAGTACCATGACTGGCGGCACCACGGCCAACTATCAGATCTCAACGGGAGTCCTAACCTCCGCAACCACCACTACCAATGCCCAACTCAATCTTGGCGGGGTCGTTACAACAGGAGGTACTACGAACTATGGGATAAACATTGGGGCGTTAAGTGGAACAGGTACCACTAACTATGGAATAAATATTGCCAATTCAACTGCTGTGGGCACAACTAACTATGGAATGAAGATCGGAACGATCTCCGGAGCGGCAAGCGGCACCAACTATGGACTATACGTAGATACTGTCTCTGGAGCTGCGGCAAACTATGCAGCCATCTTTGCAGGGGGAAACGTGGGGATTGGGACAATTACTCCAGGAGCAGCTTTAGAAATAACAGGCAATTTACTCTTTACTAAAGAGGCTGCTAGAACCATTACGATTGGAGCCTCTACAACTACGGACACAGTAGGTGGAGCTTTGAGTATAGCTTCTGGAGCTGGAGTTGGCGTAGCAGCTGGTGGTGCTTTGACTATATCTACTGGAAATGCTGGCACGACTGGAGTGTCAGGAGCACTTAGAATTACCACAGGTTCTAGTGCAGGGGGGTCGGGTAATAATACAGGAACTATTACGATTGAGACAGGTCAACCAACCACAGGCAATCAATCGCAAACAGGTGCCATTTCTATAAAAAGTGGAGATTCGCTGACGGGCTCAACAGTTTCGGGGACAGTTTCTATCACCGCAGGTACAAGTTTTACTCCTGGTTTAGTTAGTGTTTTTGGAGGTCTTGCTACGGGAACAACTGGAGGTAATGGTAGGGTTGCTGGTTCCGCAACTTTTTATACACAAGCTGGTAGTAACGGTACAACTGGTAATGGTGGAGCTGGTGGAGTTCTAACTTTTGCAGGTGGAGTTGGTGGAAATGGTGGAACTACTGATGGTTCTGGGAATGGTGGGAATGCTGCTGGAATGACCTTCACGCTTGGTGCCGGTGGGAACAGCGGTGCGACAAGTGGAGATGGCGGAAATGGCGGAGTGTGGGATGTTACGGCAAGTGTGGGTGGAAATGCTGCGGGTTCAGGAACTGGTGGACAGGGTGCTCGTTTTTCCTTTGCTGGAGGTAATGGTGGAACGACGGATACTGGAACTGGGGGAGCTGCTGGAACTGTTGCTTTCGTTGGTGGTAATGGTGGAGTTCCAACCGGAGCAGGTACAGGAGCGGTCGGTGGAACTGTTAATTTGACAGCTGGTAATGGCTCACTGGCGTTGGCTGGTGGGAGCATATCAATTACTGGAGGCGTTGGAGGAGTAACTAATGCTGCTGGGGGTAATGTTTATGTCGTAGGTGGAACTGCAGGCGGTAGTGGTACTGCCGGTAATGTTCTTTTGGCAATCAACTCATCGGGTACTGCCATTGGCAGGGTGGGGATTGGGACAATAACACCGAGTTACCAGCTTGATATCGCCGCCAGCTCTACTTCCAATACACGTGGCGTTAATGTTGCCCAGTCAGGAGCCAAGACAACAGCTGACTACGGTCTTTACCTTGCCAATACCTCAACCTCATCCACCAACTCCATCAACAAGTACGGAGCATATATATCAAGCACGGGAACCTGGAACGGAACCTCCGCGGTCAACTACGGCCTGTACGTTGATACTCCCACGGGAGGCACCTCCAACTATGCTGCCGTGTTTGCGGGGGGCAATGTGGGGATTGGGACGACGGCTCCAGGAGTAACGCTAGACGTATCAGGAGCAGTCAGAACAAACAACAACTTCTATGTTAACGGAGGAATCAGTAATCTTACTAGTATTAACGACGTTATCAACGTTAATAAAACCCTAAGCGCTAATGCAACTGACAGTTGGTCAACAGGAACTGCTGGCGGAACAGCCCGCAACCTGCACTCCTCCGTCCTTTACAACGGCAAGATTTATTCATGGGGAGGGATATCTGGTCCTCTTAATACCGTAGATATCTATGACATTGCCGCTAAT
>JAUSEP010000038.1 GCA_030650195.1 Candidatus Berkelbacteria bacterium
TATACCTGAAGAAACGCTCTTTTTCAAGGTACTCACGCCTTTTTGGTGGGGCAACACGGAATACATAGAATGCAACCCAACCTGTCCAAACCAAAATAACGAGTAAACTACCTAGTACAACTAAGCGACTTGAAAGATATGCGATCTGTTGAGAGCGGAAGAATGAGTAGCTGATAGCCATAACAATAATAAAGGCAATTATGTTAGCTAGCTGGTTAATAGAACCCTCAAAGATCGGAACTTGTAGTTGGGCGGCTTTAAGACGACGGCGCCAGAAAACAAATCCAATTATTAGTACTACCACAACAATTAAAGTCGAAAGTGAGTACGGTGTCTGGGATTGTAGTCCATCTTCGGTCCAGTAACTCCAATGAAAGAGGTTCTTGAAATCCGACCAAACAAACTGTTGAGAGGAAAAGTAATCGCCCAATGTTGCAAATCGAGAAGAGAAAAAGTTTTTCATTTAATTTTGCTTCCAGGGTTAACTTCGGTTACGGGTGTTAGTAGAACAGGAGAATCTTCGTTTGAAGTGGCTAATATCATTCCCTCGCTCATTACGCCAGCTAATTCTTTGGGCTCTAAGTTTACCAGGAACGGTGCTTGTTTGCCCTTAAGAGTTTCAACGTCTTCTATAGTTTTTCCAATCCCGGCCAAAATGGTTCGAGATTCAACTCCAAAATCAACCGTTAATTTAACAAGTTTTTTTGATTCTTCTAGTCTCTCGGCACTGGTAATTGTGCCGATACGAATGTCTAATTTTTGGAAGTCTTCAATACTAATCATTTCTTCGTGCCGAAGGGGTGAATCGAACACCCGACACCACGCTCTTCCTAGCGTGACTGTGGACTAACTCATCTCCCTCCGCCATTTGGCGGATTGGGAGCCGGGCGCTAATGCAAGATTATTGTTGGGACTCACCTGCTGGTCTCTACACCTTCCTTGCTACTTAAACCCAGCAAGGCTCGGCTCGGGATTGTTCGCTTTTGTTGCGAAGTTTCCCCGAATTCACCCGGTTTTCATTTCCGCCTTACGACGGAACGGCCCGAAGATACAGGCGCGTGCTCTACCACTGAGCTACTTCGGCAAATTCATAATGTGCACACCTGTAATTTTACCTCAAATTAGCCAACCCATCAATCAGACCCATAATCCTGTTGAAGAGCTGGGTGTCGCTAACACGTATTTGGATTACCCCGTATGGAAGCTGGTTGTACGGCCTGATGTTTTTACTGGCCGGACTTTGGCCAACATAGGTTTTGCCAAACGCAGAACGCTCAAGGTTTGTGATCTTGACCCAAAAGTCGGTTAGATGCTTCTCGTTCTGGTGCGGGAATATCCTTAGGCTAGCTCTAATTCTTTCTTCGTCAACCTCAAGATTCTCTCGTAAGAATAACAAGAATAACTTTACTAAATCGGGGTCGGAATTAGTTAAGCTGACTTGGTGGTAGCTGACTAGTCGTCCATTTCGGGACTTCTGTTTCTTATATCCTTCCGCCCAGTACAGTGAGATACCAGCTATAAGGACGTCCCTAGGGGTAAGCTTACCCAAAGAGCTCTTGGCTCGATATCGACTTTCGTTTGCTCGCTTCAATGCGAGGGTCGTTTGTCTTTTATTCCTTGTAATTAAGGCTTCTATTGCTTTCTTGTGACCCCTTTGTTGTATTTTGTTAGTAAGTTGTTCCGAAAGAGTTAAACCGGAGAACCAGCTAGAGAGCGTTGATTTTGGTATGTTCAGTTTCCTCTGTATTTGACCGTAGCTATTTCCTTGCAACCGCAACCCCAGGGCTGTACTTCTGTCTGTGCGCATAGTTACATAAGCATAGCACACTAGTTCACTTTTCGAGATAAGAAAAAGGCGGCAGGTCGCAAAAATGCGTCCTGCCGCCCCAGAGCGGGTTGTCTAGCTGTGGGACACCACTCCCAGCTTGATCTGATACGTGATCGCGACCTCCTTACCGTTTTTGAAGGCCTCGACCTTTCCGAAGAGAAAGCCACACTTGAACTTCTCGTCGGAGATCAGAAAACTGACTGAATCGCCAGGTTCGAAAAAGCCCGAAAACGACGCCGTGAACTCCTTGGCGAAGATGATGTACTTGGGGCCATAACGACCGCAGATGTAGTCGTCAAGTTTTTCCGCAATCATCGTCCCGGGGATGAGTCGGCCTCGACAACCAGGAACGGCTTTTCGGGCTGCCTTGTCGTTGGAGTGGATGAGGTTCTTGCGCATATTGGGGTTGCGCCGGAGTTCCGAAGCAAGCCCGTTACGGCTGAGATTGTAGCTGTTGTCAAACTGTAAGTCTGTTCGGTCAACAGCCATCGGCTGTGCGATTGCTGACATGGTCATCTCCTATCAGGTTGTTAACGCTATACGCGCATTGCGGAAACATACCATTTTATCCCTGGTTTTTCAAGGGTCTACAGCCCTATTTTTGATTTGTGCCGGGAAGAGGACTTGAACCTCCATGAGCTTTCGCTCGCTAGCTCCTAAAGCTAGTGCGTCTACCATTTCGCCATCCCGGCAAAATACCCGTTAATTTTACCAAATTAGAGTCAATAATACAGCCGTGGATCTTGATTAATTATCCGAAATGAATTAAACTATCCTCAGACTTTTTGGAGGAAAAGCGATGTTCAGCCTTGGACAACTTCTCGCCACGATCGTCATTGGCATCACGGTAGTGGGGTTAGGATCCCTCATCTATTACTTCACTTGCGGAGATCAGAAGAAGTCGGATCGGTTATTCCCGCTAGTGTTTGTGCTGTTAGCTGTCGGAGGACTGTGTCTTATAGCTCTTGCCATCGCATTCGCTTGGTTTGGCTTAAGATGAAGATACGGACCCCATGTCGCTCCAGCCTACTGCGTCGCCTGTTTACGGGCGACGCTTCTCTATATCGTAATTCTGCTTTTTAGCTTCTCAAAAGTTTTCGGACCTATGCCTTTAACTTTTTGGATATCTTCAATCCTAACGAATGGGCCGTTTGTTGAGCGATAGTTGATAATAGCCTGCGCGTAGGCAGGGCCGATCCCTGGTAGAGTATCGAGTTCGGCCAGAGTACCGGTATTGATATTAACGATGGCGGATATTGCTGAAGATGGAGCGCTAGTATTAGAGCTAGTTACCGGAACGGGGGCGGGGTTCTGGAGGCTAGTACTAATATCGCTAATAACCGACTGTTGTTGAGGAGTGTTTGAGCTTGAGTCGCTTACAGTTTGCTCTCCACTTTTCTTGTTAACCGATGAGCCAAGCAAGAAACTTGTTCCGGCAACAAGCAAAAGAACTAATATCCAACCGATATTAGCGTCTAGCCCTTTTTTAAAAATGTTTTTACGACGAGCCATGTTTAAGTTGTAGCACTTCTTTTCTAAGCGGGGGATACTTATCTATCCCATCTTTTAGAATTTTTTCCGCTTCCGTAAAAGCGTTTTTGATGTCAGTTGCGTCGGAAAGACTAGCATATTTTAGTTCTGGTAGTCCGCTCTGCTCTACTCCAACCAACTCTCCTGGACCACGGAACTCTAAATCAGCTTGGGCAATTTTAAGTCCATCAGTCGTTTCGGCCAACACTTCCAGACGCTTTTTAGCCAGTAGCGTATCAACGGACTGGGCTAAATAACAAACTGAAGACTGTGTTCCACGACCAACCCGACCGCGTAACTGATGCAGAGTAGCTAGACCAAAACGATCAGCCTCTTCGATTAAAATCCAGGTTGCTGATGGGTTATCTATACCGACCTCAACAACTGTTGTCGAAAGTAAGATATCCACTAACCCAGTCTTAAACTCTTTAATTATTTTTTCTCTTAATTCACTTTTTATCCGACCGTGAACTACACCAATTCGGGCAAATGGATAACGGTTTTTCAATCTTCTTTCCTCGGCTATTACGGCTTTACGTTCAGCGGTAAATAATGTTGGTTTGGGTGCATTAGATTCATATATCAACGGACAAATTACAAACCCCGGTTGACCAAGGGTAATTCTTCTTTCGATTTCTTTTTCTATAGATGGACGGTTCTTTTCCGTAACCACCACTGTATCAACAGGTTTCTGGTGTAGAGGCTTGTCTAGTAAGTAGGTGATATCTAAGTGTCCAAAAATACTTTGAGCGAGTGATCGGGGAATAGGTGTAGCGCTCATCATAAGTAAGTGGGTTTTTGGATGTCTATCTAGAATTACTTGACGTTGCTCTACGCCAAAGCGATGTTGTTCGTCGACGATAATTAATCCCAACTTTCTAAAAGTAAGCTTAGGTTCCAAAAGCGCATGAGTTCCAACGATAACGTCTGCATCGAAGTGATTTTCTTTAACCCCTGAGGTTAGAAGAGCAACTTTTAATCCAAGTGGTCCTAAGGTGTTTCTTAGTGTTTCGGCCTGCTGGGCCGCCAGTATTGCTGTTGGATTAAGCCATACCACTTGAGCGCCAACTTGTGAGATTGC
The DNA here is from genome assembly GCA_030650195.1 of Candidatus Berkelbacteria bacterium. GTDB lineage: Bacteria > Patescibacteriota > UBA1384 > 2-12-FULL-50-11 > 2-12-FULL-50-11 > JANLIQ01. The sequence goes on from JAUSEP010000038.1 coordinate 4,440, forward strand.
CCATGAAGCTATCATCGCCACAGCAGTTTTTCCACTACCAACTTCCCCGTAAAGCAACCGGTACATCGGGTGACTAAGAGATAGATCTTGGATTATCTGCCAGGCGGCTTTCCTTTGACCGTCGGTTAACTTATACGGCAAGGATGTAACGGCCTCTTTCAAGCTATCAACATCAATTTCGATAGGCTCACTTCTGGTGAAAAGGCGATCTTGCCTGGCTAACAGCACCTGGGTAGATAAAACGAGCAGTTCCTCAAAGGCAAGTAACTTTTTTGCTCGTTCTAAAGAATCTGGGTCTTCACTGAAATGGACTGCTTCAATTGCTTCAGCACGACTAGGGAGGCCGAACTTAATACGGATGTCTTCCGGTACGATATCTCCGAACTGAGCGATCAGTTCTTTAGAAGAAGAGATTAGCCGACGGATTGTTGCTTGGTACAGTCCAGCGCCTGCTGGATAAATTGGTGCAACTTCTAGGCTAGTAATAATCTTTTTAACAAAAAATGGGTTACCTAGGCTTGGTACTATCCGTTTTTCTCCAAAAAGCATTAATTCATCTCCTATCTTAAGTTGACCCAGTAAATACCTCTGGTTGAACCACAAGGCGTTGATAGCACCGGAGGCGTCACGGATTTTTACTTGAACAATAAGGATCCCGCGTTTACTGCGTCGGCTATGGACCGACTCAATAGTTCCAGCAATTACGCTCGGATGGCTAATGACGAGTTGGTTAATAGCCACCAATTGAGAGCGATCCTCCATACGGCGCGGTATCAGCTCCAGTAGATCCTTGATTGTATTAACACCAAGGTTTTGAAGTTTCTTGGTTAGATACTCACTAACTCCTGCTAATGCATCAACTTTATCGTCAAGCTTTAAGGGATTTGATTTGGTTGTAGCCATCACTTGCTGTAGTTTAGTAATAGATATGACTCACGACAAGGAACATCCGTTTGTACTGGTGTACGCTCTAGTGTTTTTTCTGCTATTAACCCTGGTGTCTTACCTGTCACTGAGTAATTCTCTAGAGACACGACAAGTTAGTACTGACCAGCCCCAGTTAGTCTCGCCCGCGATAGATATAAACAATATTTTTAAGTAAAAAAATGTGGCGGTCGTCCCGGGATGGGACGCCGCCACGTTGCTGTACCAGCTATACTTGCCAGCCGGAAGAGCGCCAGCGTTGCTGATAGCGGTCCAGGATGATATCTGCCAATCTCATGGTTGACATCGCTAAGCCCAACATGCCAGCGATGAATCCACCAAAGAGGCAAATAATCCAGGCCACTTTGCTGAACTGGCTCGATTGCAGGATCGCCACCTTATTGGCCAGGCAAACCCAGAAGAGCGCACTGCCTAAAATCATTAGTGCGGCCCCAAGACGCAAGTCTTTCCAGAACAGTGGTGGCGTAGGGCTAGGATTTTGCGGCTCGATTCTCCGCAATTCCCTCTTTTCCTTGTGCGCATCACCGAAAGACCAGAAAAAGAGAGCGGCGAAGAGTACGCCCATGATGCCACAGATCCAGCGAAGCGCGTTGGGATTTGTGGCCGAATTTGGATTGACGACATATAGATATGTCCCGCCGATCAGGCCGATAAGCGCCAACGGCCCCGGAGTAGTGAGCAACCAATAGGTTAAACTGCGAACGATGCGATTAGGTTTCATAACGTCTCCATACAGAGGGTGTCCCCTGCTAATTCCCGATGGAATGCCAAAATCCTACCATATAACAGCAGGAAAGTCAAGGGTTTTGACACTGATTTTCAGCCCAGAGTGACTTCAACAAAATGTGACCCACGGGCAAAAGGTCGGATAACATTTCCCGTTAAACGAACACCGTCAACTATAATTCGATCAATTCCTTTAGATACCCGGAATGGGTTTTGGATTCTAATGTGGTAATCGGCGCCTCGGAACTGTCGTGTCACTTCAACTTGGCGCCAGTCTTTCGGTAAGCAAGGGTCGATTTTTAGTCCACCCAATACCGGCTGGATGCCGAGAATGTAATCCAAGCATCCGCGCCAGAACCAGGAAGCTGAACCGGTCGCCCAGCTAAAAGAACCTCGTCCAAATTCAGGATGCTCTGGTCCATAGACAAACTCAGCGTAAACATAGGGTTCAATTTTGTAAGTTTCGGGATCTTTGACCCGGTATGTAAAATTAGTTTCTTGCCAGAACTTAAATGCGTTATCTCCTCGTCCAAGCAGAGCCTCAGCAATTACCGCCCAGGAAACGGGATGGTTAAATATGGCGCCGTTTTCCTTTGTTCCTGGAGCAAACTGTGAGATAACACCGTATTTTTCTTCTGGGTGCTGGAAGGCGGGTAGAAATATGGCTGGACCATATTTAGTATTAAGTCGTTTCCAAACTGCATCCATTGCTTTAGTGCCTCTCTTCTCATCTGCCACTCCGGAGAGGACGGCCCAAGTTTGAGCGTTAATATCTATTTTTTGGTAGCGATTCTTTTTTGATCCAAGTGCCGAACCAGAGTTTGTTGTGGAGCGGATATACCA
>JAUSEP010000041.1 GCA_030650195.1 Candidatus Berkelbacteria bacterium
TAAGACCAATGACGTTATTATTCGTGACGACTATATGTATGTTGCTCAAGGCAGGAGAACGGCGAATGATACCACGACGGCTAAAGTCTTAAGGTCTTCAAACAAGATTAATAATTTAGTTAGATTCTATCGTTCGGGATCAGAGCTCTGCGGACCAAAGGAACCCGCAACGGTACAGATCGAGCTACCTAGCGCTGCGGTGTTCACACCTAAAGAAATTAGATTTGGAGCAGATACATACAGCTTTAGTGCAACTGAGCCGTGCTTTAAGGTTGGCAATAATTGTAGTAGTCGTTTTGAGGTGTCTCGCATTGGAACGGGACAGATCGACCAGCACTACTCCATAAAAATACTCAATATTGAACGTGATACTCCTGCTACGAACCTTGATGACCCGCAGAACCCACAGGGGGTTGCCTGGGGTGGCCGACTTACATTCAAGGAACCGGTACCCACCTCTACGATTAGCACTATGGCAGCTTTAATTCGTAGCTCTTACCCAGGGCAGAACCTCAACACAACGCATACTTTTCTGGGTGGAAATAACTGTGAGACAGTAACCGATCCTTTCGAGGCAACAAAACTCTGTTTTAACAGTACCTACACCATGACAAATAGCTTAGAACGACCCAATCAGCCACTAACCGAGCATCTATTCCAGTCGATTGGGGCACCGGTTTCAGGAATCATAGTAGAAGGCAATGTTACTGCGCCAAATGACGTTAATGGATTTACTCTTGATCCAAACGCGATCGCTGTTGGCGGAAGGGTAAACGTTGCGGGATCGACTAGTCAACTCCAGGGGTACCTTAACGACCAATCAGTTACTTTTAACTGGAACCACGTCAGTTTGAGGTTGGGGGAACTTTACACAAAGGGAATGTCTCTTGGTACCAGAACCAGCAGCGGAAATTATAATGAACCAAACTGGTATCTGAACTCAACTACCTCAAACCCAGCAGTTAACACAGCTAGTACTTTTTCCTCCCCGCCAGAAGGTAAGATATGGAAGGTGGACGGTAATCTGAATTTAAGAGAAACAACTTTTCATGGTGCGGGAACAATAGTTATCGACGGCGACCTAACGATCTCGCACCCGTTATCTTGCGAAAGTGCTAGTACCCGACTTGGGTTCATCGTCCACGGTAAAATTAATATTAATACCGATTCTATCGGGTGTGGTGCCTATACAGCCTTAGGAGGAAATATTAATTTCAAGAATGTTGCCAGTGGCGAAGTGGACGGAATTTTTGTTGCCAAAGATAGTATTAAGCTTCCGAGCAAAGCTTCGTTAACAGGAACCTTTAGGGTTGGTTATGACAGCTATTTCGCTACTAACCCAACCGCACTTTACCAGGAATTGCTAAGTATAGTTTTTGCAACATCTTCTTAGGCCTGACCAGATTCTTCAAATCGGAGCGCAACACTATCAGCGTGTTTTCCTCGACTTCAATAGGTCTGAAAAATCTTTCGTGTTCGAAACTGTTCCTATGCCAGGAATGAAGTTAGTTATGAAGTTATAATTAGAGCTCCCACTACTAGTGGCCTTTGTAACAGCTAGTCTTCGTTCTGTGATTGAGCTCGGAAAAGCAATGGATGTCTTCTTATGGACGCTTGAAGTAATAGTGTACTTTCCAGCCCCAATAACAGCAACTAGTAAGCCCATACTAAAAAAAATATTAGACACTTTAGATAGCTCCATTTAGGCTTCCTCTGTCGAAAATGGCGGCATCATAGCTACTACTTACACGCCGTATCTGATTGGAGCTCACAAATCTTTCCAGTAACTGTCCAGCGAACTGGCATCGCAACGGCGTTAGTTTTGTCCTTTCCGCTTCCAGCTTGGGAATAGTTATGATAATTGGTAAAACCATAAGCACCCGTAGTGAACATACATTCATCTCCTGCACTACCACACGACCCGATGACGCCATCAATCCTTGCGTCACTGCCGTCATCGTTGTGCACGTCTCTATCAAAACGGTTTTTGAATACCTCGATCTTTTGTAATCCACTTAAGTTATCTGGCCATAGTGCTCCTGCAATCCAATTTCCAGTCAGTCCACCAGTCATCTTACATTTATTTGGATCGTCATTTTCACAGTCAAAAGTTGGTGGATCGGAAGGAGACTCCCAAACTTCCTTGAAATATGGTCCTTCACTGCCAAAGTTTCCGGTCACTTTCCATGTTGCTACCCCTATTACAATCTCGTCGAAGTTATTTCCGTTTAAAGTTCTCCTTGCAAGAAGATTGTCGACAATTTCCCAGGTAGAAGTGTAAGTTATTGGTTCGCCGGCAACAGATACTTGCTTGGGAGCGGCAAACCAAAAAGCAATTCCAATGATAATTGCAATGGATCCAAACACTAAACGATTAAGATAGATTAATGACATTACAATTTAACATTAGCCCAATAATTTCGTCGGTCAAGTTTTATCAGACTGTGTTAAGTGCTACATTATTACTAATGCAAAGTCCTACTCGTCGCGAAGAACAATTGATTCAATTAATACATAAGAATGTTCTTCTTGCAGTCGTTGCCATAGTTTTGATAGGGGGTATAGTTGTACTCGGATTCTTTCGCAAGGGTATTCTAAGCCCCATAGTCGGCAACCCAGATAATGGATTTACGCTTATTTGGAAAGTTAGCGACCATACTCTAGAAGGAGATTTGTTGATTAACCGCATTTCCGGCACAAATGATTCCCCTTTCTATGACGATGAGTTAGTCACCGAGATACAGCTCAATAGTGACGGGAGCCTGCGAGCGCTACCAAGACTACAAGGGGAGCTAAATTATTACAAAAATAACCCATGATCAAACAGATAGTCTCCGCTCTAATAATGATTTTTATGTTGATTCCAACTGTGCAAGCCTATAGTCCACCACCGGCAAGTATACAATATCACAAATTGCCACCTCCTCCTCCACACCCGGACCCATGTAACCCGCCCGACCCGCGGTGCCAGCCTCTCTTCGGGCCGTACATCAAAATACAATTACCACCTCGGTTAATAATGACACCGGATAAATTATTGTTTCCTTCTTCGGGAACCAAGTATAGCTTTGTTGGTGACAAATTTGAGCCAGACGGTCAGCAGTATCTAAGACATCGCGTGGTTACTTCCTTAGAAGGTAACGGAGATGGACGATATTATGTTGTAAGCATTTTAGGTTTTGACAGGGACGAGCCTCCAAAGCTGAAAGACTTCCGGATTACATTTAAGGAACCAATTTCGAAACAGGATGTAGAAAAAGTTGAGATCTATTTGAAAAATCCCGTGAATTTTGTCCCAACAGCACAACTAACTGGTGCAAGGTGTGTACCTGACTTTCCTAATCCAAAATCTCATATTTGTTTGGATACGATCATTGTTGTTAAAGGAAGAACGACACGTCTTGACAGGACGGACGTTAGACAGACGATTGGCGTGAAAGGTACCTTTGTTCCTGGAAATGTTGCAGCACCTGGTATTATCTCCGGCTTTTCGCTTGGAACTCAGTCACTTGCTGTTGGAGGAACTGTCGAAGTCAATGGCGGAACGAAGCTACAACAATACCTTAACACCCAGACCCAAACTGTGATTAGCTGGAGCACGATTAGTGGCACACTTGACGAAATATTTGCAAAAGGAGTGTCGTTGGGAACCAGCGTTGACTCACAAGGTTCTTTTAACGGTAGGCAGTACACTGCGTACAACTGGAACTTAAACGCATCTTCTCCAGACCCGGTAGTGGGGAGTTCTACTAGTTTTTCTTCACCGCCTGAGGGTAAAATATGGAAAATTGTGGCTACGGGTTCTAATTTTGACATCGGTAATGGAAGCGGCACAACTATGTTCGACGGAGCCGGGACAGTCGTCGTTACTGGAGACCAAAACCAGAAAGTTAACCTAACCTTCAAACAACCATTGGATTGTAGAACCGGGACAAGACTGGCCTTCATAACTGAGGGCGACATTAAATTTGAAGCCCGTCCTAACGATGACTACAAATTAAAAGTTTCCTGCGGATCGTATACATCACTCAAAGGAAGCATTAATCTCTCTCCCTCCAGAGTTGACGGGGGTGATCTCAAAGGAATTTTCGTAGCTAAAAATAACATAGTTCTTCCTAAGCCCGACGATTTGTCTGGTCCATTTATTATTAACCGTGATAATACCTTTGCTAGTCACCCAACGGCCCTCCTACGCGAATTACTGAAGCTCGTCTTTTCTCCGTCCTAATATAATGTTGGTAGATTCGGTTGAAATTGAGTTGAGAGCCGGTGATGGTGGTGATGGTGTTATCGCTTGGAGACGCGAAAAATTTGTTCCTCGTGGTGGTCCAGACGGTGGCGATGGCGGGAAGGGTGGCAACGTCGTTCTAAGCGCAACCCACAACTTAGACACCTTAAGCTCATTTCGTTTCCGTAAAACTTTCAAGGCTGAGAGAGGTCAAAACGGTGCCAACAAAAAGAAAACTGGCTCTTCGGGACAAGACCTGGAGCTACTTGTGCCCACGGGCACGAGAGTAACGAACCTCGACAGCTCTCAAGTGGTTGCAGACCTTGCGGCTAATGACGACAGTATTATTATCGCTCGAGGAGGTCGAGGCGGCTTGGGAAACGTGCACTTTGTTTCTTCGACAAATCAGAACCCCTTTGAGGCAACTAAGGGCAAACCAGGTCAAGTAATAAACGCTAAATTAGAGCTTCAGCTTGTTGCCGACGTCGCTCTGATTGGTGAGCCTAATTCAGGCAAATCTTCAATTATCAAAGCAATTACGGGCGCAGACAGCCGTATCGGAGCGTATGCTTTTTCGACTACGGAACCTGTTATGGGTGTTCTAAAAAAAGGTGACTTTCAAGCAACTATTGTAGATTTGCCGGGATTAATTGAAGGAGCACATAGCGGAAGGGGGTTGGGACATCAGTTTCTGCGCCATACGCAAAGAGTAAAGGTTCTTCTTCATATTGTTGATGCAACTGCGTCGGATATTAAACGGTCGGAAAATGCAATCTTGTCAGAGCTAATACATTACGACCCAATCTTAGCCGATAAACCAAGGACTCTGGTTCTAAATAAAATTGACTTATTAAGTAAAGAAGAAGTTAGAAATTTATCACATGACTTTCCTGAAGCTGTTCTTGTAAGTGCAAAAGAGGGAATGAACTTACCCGAGCTAGTAAGTCTTCTAAGGGAGCAGCTCAATTAAAAAAAGCCCGACCCCCTAGTGAGGATCGGGTTAGTGACGATACTTTCTACGGTTGGTCAACCCAGCTGATGTTATTCCGGTTCCCATCTCTAGGCCACCAGAAAACCTTGCCGGTTGAGACCTCGATGACCCCGATGTAGGTCGGACCACTCTCGGAGAAGATCACCCCAAAAGCTATCATTTTACCGTCCGGTGAGCACTTAGGCTGACTAGGCCATGTTGTTTGTTCGGTGATTTTGAACCTTACTGCTCCGCCCCCGTCCGAATTCATCAGTGTGATTCCTCCGTCAGGATCACCTTCTCGAACACAGACTATCATGGAGTTTGTAACCCAGTCCGGATCAGAGAAACTGTAAGGGCTACCGAAGCTCTCGGCGATTGTAACTTGATTAGTCCCGTCGCTATTCATAGTTACTAAATCACCTCGTGGTCCTCCGTCAACTCGTTTCGTGACCACCTTCGTCCCATCTGGTGACCAAGAAGCATACCGATCGAAAACCCCAAGCGTGTCAGGAGTCAGCCTTAGGTTATTGGTTCCATCTGCACTGATGGAAAAGAGTTTTCCCGAAACACCGATGTAAAGAAGTTTAGAACCGTCTCTAAACCAATCAATCGGACCGAAGCTGGCTCCCTGGTTCCACTCCATTTGAAGAATCTCTGTTGTGGTGTTGGCGTCAAGGTCGAGTACGAAAAGTCCAGCTGATGCAGGGCTTGTGGGCTTGTAGTAAGCCAACTTCTTACCATCAGGAGAGAATGTTGGCCATTCTGCATCTAATAGTTCAGGTCGGTCGATGAGCCTATCTTCCGTTCCATTCGACCGGGCTAAATGAAGATCGCCCCTCTGCGTAGCAATGTTCCAAAGCTGATAGCCCAGCCAGTACTGAGCAGGTTGGAAACTGGTATCGAGTTTTGTTCCGCCGCCGCCACAAGCGACGAGCACTAGTGCCAAGCTCGTTAAAACGAGTAATCTCATGTTTTTCACGGTCCACCATCCTGTAAAGACTGCGAATGCTACTGACTTTATACACCCTGTCCGTTTGGGAGTCAATCTTTCGATCCCAAAATGGGTCTTGACAACGTTGGTAATTAAGTTATTATCACTATTGGAACAGGTTGGGGATATTAGGAGAAATAAACAAGCGACATGCGGGTCGTAGGGGTTTTGCTCGAGGGGAGCGACTTTTTGTGTAACTAGCTAGGAGGAATACTGCGTAAGTTGTTTCGTCCGTTGGAGGCTCAGGGGGGATTATCTAATTTAATTGAAGTGCAGCTGAAAAGTTACGGCTGGCTTTTTGATGAGGGCATTGGTGAACTCTTGAATGAAATCTCACCAGTTGAAGATTTCACCGGTAAGCTCTTTTCCTTGGAATTTGGCAAATATTCACTAGATCCGGCTAAGTACGACGAGAAAACCGCTAAAGACAAAAACCTTTCTTTTAAAGCGCCTCTTCGTTGCCAGATCAAACTAACAAACAAATTAACAAACAAGACCAAAACAGGAGAGGTCTTTTTAGGTGACTTCCCGTTAATGACCGATCGCGGCACCTTTATTATTAACGGTGTTGAACGTGTCGTTGTCTCTCAGATTGTTCGATCATTCGGTGTGCTGTTTACCAGCGAAACTATTGGTGGTCGAAACCTTTTCGGTGCAAAAGTCATTCCTAATCGCGGTGCTTGGCTAGAGTTCGAAACAAACTCTCGTAATGTAATCTCAGTTAAGGTTGACAGAAAACGACGTATTCCTATAACAACTTTCCTACGAGCCCTGGCTAAGATGGAAGACAAACAAATTGTCGCTCTGTTTAAGGATGTAGATACCAACAAAGACGCTCAATACATCGAATCTACTCTTGCACGTGACCCAGCCTCCACCTACGAAGAGGCCTTAGTAGAAGTCTATAAAAGAATTCGTCCTGGTGACTTAGTAACTCCAGAAACCGCCAAGAGTTACATTGATACAATTTTCTTCAACGCCAAGCGTTACGACTTAGGCCGTGTTGGTCGCTATAAGATTAACCAACGTTTAGAGATGAACGTTCCTAACACAGCAAAGAACCGTGTTCTGCGTCTTGAGGACGTGGTGGAAACCATTAAGGAAATTATTCGCCTTAACAACACTCCTGGTAGTACGCCAGATGACGTGGATCACTTGAAGAATCGCCGTGTCCGCGCCGTGGGTGAGTTGGTTCAGAACCGCATTCGTGTCGGGTTGCTCCGCGTTGAACGCATCATTAAAGACCGTATGAGTCAGATTGCCGAACCAGATGAAGTTAACCCAATAGCTCTTATTAACTCCCGGCCAGTAGCGGCAATTTTGCAAGAATTCTTTGCTTCAAGCCAGATGAGCCAATTTATGAACCAAACAAATCCTTTGGCTGAGCTGGAGCACAAACGAACACTATCAGCTACGGGTCCTGGCGGTTTGTCTCGCGAACACGCTGGATTTGACGTTCGTGATGTTCACCGTTCTCACTACGGACGCGTTTGTCCTATTACTACTCCCGAAGGTCAGAACATTGGACTAGTCGGATACCTAGCGTCAAATGCTCGTGTTAATGAGTACGGCTTTATTGAAACACCTTTCCGTAAAATTGAAGTTAAGGGTGGTAAGGCCCGCGTTACCAGCAAAGTAGAGTACCTAGATGCTTTTGAAGAGGAAAAATACACCCTAGCGCCATTCTCTACCAACCTTGATAAAGACGGGTACATTATAGGTTCAAAAGTTATCGCCCGACGCCAGGGAGACCCTCTTATTGAGAGCCCTACTAACGTTAACTACATCGACGTATCTCCGCAGCAAACCGTTTCGATCTCCTCCGCTTTAATTCCTTTTGTCGAGCACAACGATGCTACTCGAGCTTCCATGGGATCTAACATGCAACGACAGGCAGTGCCGCTCGTGCGACCTCAAGCACCAATTATTGGTACCGGCTTAGAGGGCGCCGTTAAAGATTCGGGTCAGTTAGTTGTCTCAGAAGATGACGGTGTTGTTACATATGCTGATGGCGAACAAATTCGAATTAAAACCGGCAGCAAAGAAAAAACATACCTAATGTCAAAATTTGTCCGTTCTAACCAAAGCACCTGTATTAACCAGCGCTCAACCGTAAAGATCGGTGATAAGGTGACTAAAGGACAGGTTATCGTAGACTCTTCAGCTTCTGATCAAGGAGAGCTAGCTATCGGTCAAAATGTTACCGTTGCCTACATCAGCTGGGGCGGTTTCAACTACGAAGACGCCATTATAGTTTCAGAGCGTTTGGTACGAGACGACCGCTTCACATCTATTCATATTGAAAAGTACTCAACCGAAGTTCGTGACACTAAGCTAGGTCCCGAATTAATCACTCGTGATATTCCTAATGTCGGTGACGAAGCGTTGGCCAATCTAGACGAACAAGGTATCGTCCGAATCGGAGCTGAGTGCTCATCTGGGGATATTCTAGTTGGAAAGATTACTCCAAAGGGAGAAACCGAACTAACAGCCGAAGAGAAACTTCTTCGAGCCATTTTCGGCGAAAAAGCCAAAGATGTTAAAGATACTTCACTGCGATTACCTCACGGTGAACGCGGCAAGATCGTAGAAGTAAAGATCTTCTCCAAAAACAAAGGCGACGAACTTCCTGCCGGAGTCTACCAACAAATCGAAGTTTCGATTGCACAACTACGCAAGGTTACGGTAGGGGATAAGATGGCAGGACGACACGGCAACAAAGGTGTTATCTCCGTTGTATTGCCAGAGGCTGATATGCCGTTCCTACCAGACGGAACTCCTGTTGACTTAATTCTAAATCCGCTGGGCGTTATCTCGCGTATGAACTTGGGTCAAATTCTAGAGACTCACCTTGGCTGGGCGGCGAAAAAGCTTGGCTATAAAGTTGCCTCTCCGGCGTTCTTCGGTGTTCCAGTTGAGAATATAGTTGCTGAACTTAAGAAAGCAGGACTACCCGAAACTGGAAAAATCCAACTTCGCGATGGCCGAGCAGGACTCGAATATGACGAGCAAACAACAGTTGGAATTAAGTACATGCTTAAACTTATTCACCTTGTTGACGACAAGATGCACGCCCGTTCAACCGGTCCGTACTCTATGGTTACTCAGCAGCCGCTCGGTGGTAAAGCACAGTTCGGTGGTCAGCGCTTCGGAGAGATGGAAGTCTGGGCTCTAGAAGCTTACGGCGCTGCTCACTCGTTGCAGGAAATGCTAACTATTAAATCTGATGATGTTATCGGACGAGCAAAGGCTTACGAAGCTATAATCCGTGGTGAAGAGATACAGAAACCACAGGTTCCAGCATCATTTGCCGTTCTAGTTCGTGAACTACAGGGTCTAAGCCTGAACGTCGAGGTTATTGAGAACGAGGGTCGTTTACAGGAGCTAGAAAGCCAACGAGCCCTGATGCAGGCAGAAGTCTTTGCTTCAGGCATGAAAGTTGACGAAGAGGCTGAAACCTTAGATTTAGCTTCCGAGGAACTTAAAGAGCCCGAGATGGACGAAGCTGAGCTAGCCGAAGAACCAGAAGAAATTAAAGAAGCAAGCAAGGAGACAAAGTGATGTCTGAACTAAAATTAAATACCAAACCAGAAAAAGCCGAGTTTAGCCTTCTCAATTTTGAAGGACTACGTCTCCGCGTTGCATCACCAGAGGATATTGAAAAATGGTCGTACGGCGAAGTTATGAAGCCAGAGACTATCAACTACCGAACGCAGAAACCCGAGCGTGACGGTCTTTTTGACGAACGCATTTTTGGTCCAACCAAGGACTGGGAATGTTACTGCGGTAAGTACAAACGAATCCGTTACAAGGGCGTCATTTGTGACAAATGTGGTGTTGAAGTAACTCGCAGCTCTGTTCGACGTGAGCGTATGGGTCATATCGATCTAGCAGTACCGGTTGCTCACATTTGGTACGTCCGTGGTGTGCCGTATATTCTTAGTACCATTCTCGATATATCTGTGAGCGATCTTGAGAAAGTTATCTATTTCGCAAGCTTTGTTGTTACCGGCGTTGACGAACAGCTTAAGGCCGACTCATTGGCTCAGCTTGAAGCCGAGTACAAAAGCGCTAAAGAAATGCTCAAAGAGTCTGTTGAGCGTTTGGAGCAACTTGAGATTAATTACAAACAAACTAAGTCTGACCTTCAGTCTTTAATGCCTCGTCAGATTTTGCCAGAAGCCAAGTTCCATGAGATCTCTTTACGGTTCGGCAACATCATTAAAGTCGCTATCGGGGCAGAGGCGATTCTCGAACTCTTGAAGAAAATAGACTTAGACGTAGAGATATCTGCCGTTAAGGCACACGCTAATAATGCTCAAAGCAATACCTACCGTCGTTTGATGAAACGACTTCGAGTCTTAACAGATATGAAACTAGCCGGTATTCGAGCAGATTGGTTGATTATCGGTAAATTACCGGTACTACCTCCCGATTTACGACCTATGGTTCAGCTTGACGGTGGCCGTTTCGCTTCTTCTGACTTGAACGATCTTTACCGCAGAGTATTAAACCGAAATAACCGCCTAAAGCGTTTGATGAACCAAGGGGCACCTGACGTTATCGTCCGTAATGAAAAGCGAATGCTTCAAGAGGCGGTTGATGCCTTAATCGACAACTCTGCCCGCAAAGGTCAGACGACTGCTGGTGGACGTCAGCCACGATCCCTTTCAGATATGCTTCGTGGCAAACAAGGCCGTTTCCGTCAGAACTTGCTTGGTAAACGTGTCGACTACTCAGGTCGATCGGTCATCGTTGTTGGTCCTAAGCTCAAACTCGATCAGTGCGGACTGCCAAAGGTAATGGCTCTTGAGCTATTCAAGCCCTTTGTAATTTCAAAGTTAATTAGCGAAGGCTATGTTCATAACGTAAAAAATGCATCTCGTTTAATAGACCGTGGTACTCCAGAAGTCTGGGAGATTCTAGAAGCGGTTACTAAAGACGCCCACGTTCTACTTAACCGTGCGCCAACACTTCACCGTCTAGGTATCCAAGCCTTTAGCCCACTTCTGATTGAGGGTAAGGCCATTCAGTTACATCCTTTGGTATGTGCGGCGTATAACGCAGACTTTGATGGTGACCAAATGGCGGTTCACGTGCCACTCTCAACTCAAGCTCGACATGAAGCTAAAGAGCTAATGCTTTCCAGCCACAACTTACTAAAACCAGCTTCTGGTGAGCCATTGGTGACTCCACGACTAGATATCGTATTTGGTATCTTCTACCTTACAAACGAACAAGTGGGTGTCGCCGGTGAAGGCCGAGCATTCGCCTCAACCGATGAGGTTGATCTAGCTTACCAACGCGGAAATATCCATCCCCAAGCCAAGATTCAACTTCGAACTCCAGAAGGGCGTATAGAAACAACTGTAGGACGAGCGCTATTGAATGCTGTCTTGCCAGTGGGCCACGCTTTCGTAAATGAACCACTAGATACTAAACGCTTAAAAGTAATTATTCGCCAAATTTACAAAATCTACGGTCAAGCTGAGACAGCACGTGTTGCTGACGATCTGATGCAACTTGGTTTCAAGTTTGCTGAAAGATCTGGTATGACGATGTCTATTTCAGATGTCCACGTTCCAGAGAAAAAGGGCAAACTGATTGCCGAAGGCGAGGAAGCTGTTGACGAGATTACGAAGCGTTACCGACGTGGCTTAATCACAAACGAAGAGAGACGCAAATTAACCATTGAGAAATGGACTGAAATTCGTAACCTAATTCAAAAAGAGGTTATGAATGATCTACCAAAATCTCGTTCGATCTACACCATGGTTTCCTCCGGTGCTCGTGGATCCAGTAACCAGATGACTCAGCTTTCAGGAATGAAGGGCTTAGTGGTTAACCCAGCCGGTGGAATTATTGAAGTTCCCATTATCTCAAATTACAAAGAAGGCCTATCTGTACTTGAGTACTTCATCTCAACTCATGGTTCCAGAAAAGGTAAGTCCGACACATCGCTAAAAACTGCTGATGCTGGTTACCTCACCCGACGTTTAGTAGACGTAGCGCAGGATCTGGTTATTACAATCGAAGACTGTAAGGCTGAGCGTGGGAACATTGTCCGCGAGTCTGAGTCTCAAGAGTACGGTGAGTCCTACCAGGAGAGATTACTGGGACGAGTTAGCATGGAGAACGTAAAGAGTAAGGATGGCAAAGTAATTCTCAAGGCCGGACAAGAGATTACAGAGGAGATTATCGTAAACTTAAATGCTACTGACAGAAAAGAACTCTTGGTTCGTTCCGCCCTTTACTGCCGAGCACCATGGGGTATCTGTCAGAAGTGTTACGGTCGAGATCTTGCTAGCGGTAAGCTTGTGAGCATCGGAACTGCCGTTGGTATCATGGCTGCACAAGCAATTGGTGAGCCAGGCACTCAGTTAACAATGAAAACCTTCCACATGGGTGGTGTTTCTGTTGGTGATATTACCTCTGGTCTTCCACGAGTTGAAGAAATCTTTGAGGCTCGTCCGCCACATAACCCAGCAATTCTGGCCGAAATCTCTGGTAAGGCGCTACTTAGCGAGCACAAAGATAAGCAGCTTATTGAAATCATTTCTGATGATATTCCAAAAGAATCGTTTGAATTGGTCGAAGATTACCAACCTTCTGTCAAGAATGGTGATGTTGTTAAAGCTAAGCAGGCAGTTGCAACCGCTATAGATAAAAAAGCCATTCGATCCAATATCGGGGGCCGGGTAAATATTAAAGGAAAAACAATCGTAATTACCTCGCTTGAGCCAGTTACGGTAAACTACACAGTTTCTCCAGATATCAACGTCACGATCAAAAACGGTGACATGGTTGAGAAAGGCGCTAAGCTGACGGACGGTCATATTGACCTTAACCAATCACTCGACTTACGTGGCCTAGAAGCAACTCAGGCTTACATCATTAAGGAAGTTCAGAACATCTACGCCTCTCACGGTGCTGCTGTTAACGAAAAGCACATTGAGATTATTGCTCGAGCAATGTTTGCCAAGGTTCGTGTATTGCAGGGCGGTGACTCAACCTTCTTAACCGGTCAAGTAATCGACAAACTAGAGTCTGATAATATCAACCTTCGACTCAAAAAAGAGAAAGTCTCTCCGATAGACTACGAACAGATTGTCCTAGGTATCACTCGAGCATCTCTAAACACTAAGTCGTTCTTGTCTGCCGCTTCCTTCCAAGAAACAACAAGTGTTTTGATCAAGGCTGCAATGAAGGGTCAAGTTGATCCACTCAGAGGCCTCAAGGAGAACGTTATTATCGGTAAGCTTATCCCAGCTGGTACGGGTTACGGGGTTGATGTGAAAATTGACCCTACAGAGGTTACCGTTGGTTCTGCTGCCGAAAAATCTAAAGTAACACCGGAAGCTAAGGGTTGAGTCAAACGAAACCCCAAGGTATAATAGTCAAATGCCAACCATAAACCAGCTAGTAAAATACGGTCGCAAGAAAACAAAGGAGAAATCTAAATCTCCGGCGTTGCACCGCGGCTTCAATTCGCTCAAAAACCGTCCCGTAGATTACCCAGCTGGCCGTCCGTTTATGCGCGGTGTTTGCGTAAAAGTTACAACCACAACTCCTAAGAAACCTAACTCCGCTCTACGTAAAATTGCCCGTGTTCGCTTGACCAGCGGTCAGGAAGTAACGGCGTATATCCCTGGGATAAAGCACAATTTGCAAGAACATGCGTTGGTCTTAATCCGTGGCGGTCGTGTTAAAGACTTGCCAGGTGTGAAGTACCACATTGTTCGCGGTGTGTTGAATGCCGAGGCAGTTGAAAATCGAAACCAGGGACGAAGTAAATACGGAGCTAAGAAGCCAAAATAAAATGCGTGGAAAAGTAACCATAAAACGACCGCCAATCAACTTAGATCCTAAGTATCAGGATCCGCAGTTAACAAAGCTGATAAATAAAGTGATGATCGGTGGTAAAAAAGAAACCGCTACTACAATTGTCTACTCAGCCTTAGAACGGTTGGCTGCTGAGCAGAAGATGGATGTACCGGCGACATTAAAACTAATTATTGAAAAAGCCTCACCAATTCTTGAAGTTAAATCTCGTCGTGTTGGTGGTGCAAACTACCAAGTACCTATGGAGGTTCGACCAGCCCGTAAAGTTATTCTGGTTATGCGTTGGTTAATTGCTGCTTGCCGAGGCGTTAAGGGCAAACCTATGGCTGACGCAATGTACGCTGAAATGAAGAATATTCTTGAAGATACAGGTGCTGTTATGAAGAAACGTGAAGATCTACATAAGATGGCCGAAGCCAACCGGGCCTTTGCTCACTTTGCTAGATACTAAGATGGCTCGTCAGTACCCGCTTGAGCGGATCCGTAACATCGGTATTATTGCCCACATCGACGCCGGTAAAACAACCGTTTCTGAACGGATTTTGTTCTATACCGGTAAAACTTACAAAATGGGTGAGGTTCATGAAGGTGCAGCAGTCATGGACTGGATGGAACAGGAGCAAGAACGTGGTATTACCATTACCGCAGCTGCTACAACCGCGTTCTGGAAAGACCATAACATTAATATTATTGATACCCCGGGACACATTGATTTCACAATTGAAGTTCAACGTTCCTTACGTGTTCTTGACGGTGCGGTAACTGTTTTTGACGGTGTTGCAGGAGTTGAGGCACAAAGTGAAACTGTTTGGCGACAGGCAGATAAATATAAAGTTCCTCGAATTTGTTTTGTTAATAAGCTTGATCGTATTGGGGCTGATTTTAAATACGTCGTTAAAACTATTCAGGATCGTTTAGGAGCCAAAGTTGCTGTGATGCAGTTACCTATTGGCGAGGAAGAGAATCTTAAGGGCATTGTAGATTTAATTAAAAACAAAGCTGTTGTTTGGAAGTCCGATGACTTAGGTAAGGCTCCAGAGGAAACAGACGTTCCTGCCGATATGAAAGAGGAGGTTGAGAAATACCGTCACAAATTGATAGAGCAGATCGCCGAGACTGACGAGGCTCTAATGCATAAATACTTTGAGGGTACCGAGCTGACTGAGGCCGAACTTAAGGCTGCTTTGAGAGTGGCTGTATTGAAAGTTGAGATTTTTCCGGTCTTAGCTGGCTCTGCACTCAAAAACAAAGGTGTCCAAACTCTACTTGATGCCGTTGTTGATTACCTGCCTTCCCCGCTTGATGTACCACCGCTTAAGGGAACAGATGTCAAGGACGAGGAAAAAGAGATTGTGAGAGCAGTTTCTGACGACGAGCCTTTTACCGCTTTGGCTTTTAAAGTTGCGACCGACCCGTTTGTTGGTTCCCTCACCTTCTTTCGTGTTTACGCCGGTAAACTCACGGCAGGATCTTATGTTTTAAATAGTTCTAAGGGCGAGAAAGAACGAGTTGGACGCATTGTTCGCTTGCACGCTAACTCCCGTGAGGATGTTGCTGAAGTTTACACTGGAGATATCGCGGCAGCTGTCGGTTTAAAAGCTACTACCACAGGAGATACTCTATGTGACGAAAAATCCCCAATTATTCTAGAGCGTATTGTTGCTCCTGAACCAGTTATTAAAATGGCTATCGAGCCTAAGACCAAAGCCGATCAGGAAAAAATGGGCGCGGCTCTCATGCGCTTAGCTGCCGAGGATCCAACTTTACGTTTAAGCCAGGATGCTACTACCAACCAAACGCTTATTGAAGGTATGGGGGAATTGCATTTGGATATTATCGTTGATCGTATGAAACGAGAGTTTAACGTTGAAGCCAATAAAGGCGCTCCGCAGGTTGCTTACAAAGAAGCTATTACCAAAACCGTTAAACAAGAGGGTAAATATATTAAACAGACCGGTGGTCGCGGCCAATACGGCCACGTTTGGTTGGAGATTGAACCTCTTGAACAGGGCGGTGGTTTCGAATTTGTTAATAAAGTTTTTGGTGGAGCGATTCCTCGTGAGTTTATTCCCTCCGTTGAAAAAGGTGTTCGAGATGTATTGAGCAAGGGTGTTATTGCCGGCTATCCGCTGGTTGATATTAAAGCAACCCTTTATGACGGTTCGTACCATGATGTTGACTCCTCCGATGTTGCATTCCAAATTGCTGGAGCTATGGCATTCAAGGAAGGTGTTCGTAAAGCCGGTCCTGTCATTCTCGAGCCGATAATGAAAGTAGAAGTCACCACTCCAGATGAATTCTTTGGCTCGGTAGTTGGAGACTTGAATGCTCGTCGCGGCAAGGTACAAGGTTCGGAAGAGCGCGGTAACTCCCACGTTGTGGACTGTCAGGTACCATTATCTGAAATGTTTGGTTATATCACCGAGTTACGAGGGATGTCCCAAGGACGCGCTGCCTATACTATGGAATTTGACCATTACGAAGAGGTGCCGCGCAATATTGCCGAAGGTATTATCGGAAAATCTCCTTCATCTAAGACTGTTGATGCTGAGGCTTAAAGTCTTTATCTACAGGTATCGTTGGCAGATCCTGATTCTGCTAGCATTACTGCTTGGTACTTTTGTCGGCTCATTTTTCCCCAATTGCTATCGCTACGCTGATGCGGCTACGTTGCTAAATTGCCCCTAAACGTTCCTACCTCCACCTGCAGGGTGGGATAAGGTTGGGGAATGTAATTTATGTGTAAATTAAAAGGCCTCGGCGCATGTGCGCTTTGGCCTCCAAATTGATAGGTAGGGCGGATATGTTTAGCTTTTAGGTTTTGGGACGTTTCCGGCGTACCATAAGCCAATTGCTCCAACGCCTCCGCACGTACCGCCGATGAATATCCAATCTTGCTCTGGGTCTTGGTATAACCCAAACATCATGATCATCCCGGCAGTGAAAAGTAGCGCCCCAACTCCCAGCGCGATCCACCAAGTCATAAGTGCTTGGCTTGGTTCAGATTTAGTAAGGTTCTTTTTCATCGGTTTCCTCCTTTAGGTCCGAAGATTTCTGGAAGTATTATAGGCTCAAATCCACCAAAAGTCAACCCATTTTGCCCCATCTTTTCTAATCCGCAAGAGCGGGCTAAAGCCGAAAGGCCATTTGAACTATTTTATCAATTAACCTGAAAACTGTGAGCGATTACCATTTAAACAATTTAGGCACGGTTCCCATCACCCCATATTGACGTCCCTATGTCTAACCTGTTACAATTGAACTCGTTTTGGGTTACAATAAATCAAAGTAAAATATTAGCTAAGTTAAAGGAGAAAGGTAATACAAATGGCAGACAAATTTGAACGCACCAAGCCGCATGTCAACGTTGGTACTATTGGACACGTCGACCACGGTAAAACTACCTTGACTGCCGCGATCACCAATGTGCTCGCCAAGCAGGGCAAGGCCGAGAAAAGAGCAGTTGATCAGATCGATAACGCGCCAGAAGAGAAACAGCGCGGTATTACGATTGCTACCTATCACGTTGAGTACGAGTCTGACAAAAGACACTACGCTCACGTTGACTGTCCGGGACACGCAGACTACGTAAAGAATATGATTACAGGCGCCGCTCAAATGGATGCGGCAATTTTGGTTGTTTCTGCACCTGACGGTCCGATGCCACAGACTCGTGAACACATCTTGCTAGCCAAACAGGTTGGAGTGCCTTACGTAGTTGTTTACTTGAACAAATGCGACCAGGTTACTGATACAGATCTTTTGGATCTAGTCGAAGAAGAAATCCGTGATTTATTAACCAAATACGAGTATCCAGGCAAAGATACCCCGATTATTAAGGGTTCCGCCTTGAAGGCTCTTGACGGTGACGCTGAAGCTGAAAAGTCTATTAACGACCTCGTAGAAGCTTTAGACACTTACGTCCCAGACCCAGTTCGTGAAACAGACAAACCATTCCTAATGCCAGTTGAAGATGTCTTCTCAATCAAGGGCCGTGGCACAGTTGCTACTGGTCGTGTTGAGCGTGGCACAATCAAAATCGGTGAAGAAGTTGAGATCGTCGGATTACACCCAACTAAGAAAACTGTTGTAACCGGTGTTGAAATGTTCCGAAAGATGTTAGATTCCGGTCAAGCCGGTGACAATATTGGTTTGCTGGTCCGTGGTCTTGAGCGAACAGATATCGAACGTGGTCAGGTTATCTGCAAACCAGGCTCAGTTACTCCACACACCGAATTTGACGCCGAGTGCTACATCCTTAAAAAAGAAGAGGGTGGCCGACATACCCCGTTCACCAAAGGTTACAAACCTCAGTTCTACTTCCGAACAACTGACGTAACAGGTGAAGTTGAGCTTCCGGAAGGTATGGAGATGGTAGTTCCAGGCGACACTACAACATTCAAGGTGAAACTGATTCAACCTATTGCCATGGAAGAGAAACTCAGATTCGCTATCCGTGAGGGTGGCCGAACTGTCGGCGCCGGTGTGGTCACTAAGATCACTAAGTAACAAATAAAAATTGCACTTTAATCAATGGCTAACACTAAACGCGAACAAGCTAAAAGCTCGATAAGAATTAAGCTCAAAGCTTACGACTACAGAGTCATTGATCGTAGTGCAAAAAAAATAATAGATACCGCCGAGCGGACGGGGGCTGTGGTAGCAGGTCCCATTCCGTTGCCAACGGAGAAGTCTTTGGTTACGGTAAACCGCTCGACGTTTGTTCACAAAGACGCCCGTGAACAGTTCGAGATCCGTATCCACAAACGCATCATTGATGTGCTGGATCCAAACCCAAAGACACTAGACGCTCTGATGAATCTTGATCTACCGGCTGGTGTAGACATTGAAATCAAGACTTAGATAACAAAAGTACTAGATATGCAAAAAGCCGTCCACATGGGCGGCTTTTTGTTGGGGATCGGACAGACTTATAGTAAAATTTGGCAATGGTGATACAACGGATTGCTCAGGTGAATATCGAATGAGGAAAGCTTTTATCATCCACGGTTGGGAGGGTAAGCCAGCTGAAGGCTGGATGCCGTGGCTAAGAACTGAGCTAGAACAGCGAGAATGGGAGGTCAATGCACCGCAGATGCCTCACCCCATGCTTCCAAAACTCGAAGAGTGGCTTTTAACTATTAGTCAATTAGTTGGGGTACCTGATTCGGAAACTTATTTCGTTGGTCACTCTCTTGGTTGCTACACAATTTTGAAGTATCTAGAATCCCTACCAGACGGTATTAAGGTTGGCGGCGTAGTGCTTGTTGCTGGATTTGCCGGTAACTTAAAACACCCCATCCCAGTCCTACAGTCGTACTACAAAGATGGTTTATCTTGGGACAAGATAAGGCCGCATTGCGATAATATAGTCGCCATATATTCAAAGCGTGACGACTACGTCCGTGAGGAATCTGCTCACGAATTTGTCCAGCATTTAGGGGCAAAGATTATCGAGAACAACAATTGGGAACATTTCTCTGGAGTAGAGGGCATTAAAGAGCTCCCAGATGTACTCAACTCCCTTTTGGAGATGGCTAAGAACTAGACAGCCTAACTTAAGTTGATCATTATTAATTTATGAATAATAAATGGGTATGGATTTCGGTTTCGATAATTGTAATTGTTCTTATACTAATAGGCTTTTGGGTTAGCTCTCGATCGGATAGTCCAACTACTTTAGAAAGCGCAACAACAACACAACCTACTACTACAACAAAAACTACTTCGACATGGACAAAAACCGGTACGGCTGTAACAGGGAGCTTTGCCGATGCCGATACTGTTAAGTTATCTGACAACAGCTATCGAATGTACTACGCAATCCAGCCCGAAGTCGTGGGTAATAATTTCGAAGTTTACTCATCTACCTCAACTGATGGTAAGACATGGGCAAAGGATCCTGGTACTCGTAAAACCATGGTTACTTTTCCTGAAGTCGTTAAGTTATCTGATGGTAGATATAGGATGTATTTTCAGAGTGGAGGAGTAATAAAGAGCGCCATATCTACTGATGGTCTGACTTTCACAGATGAGGCAGGAACCCGCATAGATAAAACAAATGAACTTGGCCTGACGTTTGATAACGTTGCCGCTCCTACAATTTATGCACAAACTGATAGCTTCGTAATGGTTTACCGTGGCACTGTTAACACTCCATACGTTGGCGAAAAAGTACCTAACCAAAACACGCAGATTTTGCTTTGGGCTAGTTCCGCTGACGGTTTGACGTGGACGAAGAAGGGTTTAGCGGTAGATAGCCGCAACGCCACGTTATATAGTCTAGCAGATGGGCCGGAGCTGTTTGTCTGGAAAGATGGCAGTGTGAAACTTTCATTCTGGAGTTACCAGGGAGTTTACTGGTCAACTTTTAAAGAGGGTGTTTTCAGCACTCCGGAGAAAGTATTTGCTTTAGCCGAGAGCACTACAATGAATAAATTTCCAACACCTACGCCCGGTGACCCGACGTACGCGGAATTTAACGACGTTTGGTATATGTACTACGGTCAAAAAACCGGAATTGACTACGCTGTTGCTAACTAAGTCTTTTTAAGAAAATCCTCCGTTCGCGACGACGGAGGGCTCAAGCGAGGTGCGGGGCCGAACAATCGCGAAGACCCCGTAATGCGCGCATTTCTCATATGTCGCGAAGAATTGCGCACTAGCAGATTATAACACAAATGCGGTGGTCTTAAAAAAGAAGCCTCGTATATTTGCGTATACGAGGACTTCTTCCACGTTCTGCATCAAGGGTGGGTTTAAGAAAGATATGAGCTCATATCTACGGGCGAGGCGCAAACTCCGCCACCGCTCTCCCTGAACACACTTACCTCGTGGGAGGATCCAGCTGTGTTCTCTTAGAACAACCTCCTTTAACTTTTTACTAGTAGCCAATTCATCGTTGTTGTTCTTGATGCGCTTAACGAACAAACACACTCACGTAGCAACTACAGAGAGACTAGTTCCTCGTACTGTGGACCTCAGGGAAGGTCTAATACCAATATACACCATTTTAATAACGCAATACCCTACTATTGGGTTGTTCTTTGCTTTGGAACGACTATAATACCGTTGTATTCTGCAAAAGGTACCAAGGCAGGCTGGAGGCTGCTCAGATCCTATCCAGTCCTGCCCGACTTATCCCCCGCAACCTCACCGATGCCGCCCTTAGTCCTTCAAGACGGGGCGGCTTAAACTAGAGATAAAGAAAACATCCTGATCACATGCGACCAGGATGTTCGGACGGTGTCGGCTGTTTCTATCCAACACAGGTGGGTTGCGAGGCTTTTCTCAAGCCCTCTAAAACGGGACCAGGACGGTTGTTACCAGCCCAAGTAAGTAACTCGTTGACTGGCATATCTTGAATCTTTGCGCTGAGAGATATCAGCCAATATCCGAGCAGTACAACTCCATGACTGGCGTCACATTTTTTCACCAGTTGGTCTAGCTCCTCAGACTGAAACAAGCATCCAACGAGTGCGTTATGTCTCCGAGTAGCGCCTTCACTTTCTCGATTCTGAACTCCGATAATCGTCACCCCTTGCTCAACTACTCGGTAACACTCTTCACACAAAGGGTAAATCATATCGAAGCGAGTTGGTAGGTCATCGCTACCGCGCTCCTGTGCCTGGTTATGGCAACAAGTACAAACAGCCATGTATAAGGTCCTCCGGAATTTTTGACGTAAAATAGCGTACCGCTACTAAACGCCTCTGTCAATACTATACGCCTATTATGGGCACTGGACGCCGGCTCGCTTGTGGACTCGAGCCGGCTAGGTTTTCGTTGGGTGGCCCTATTACCATAGGTGGGCATCCATGGAATGGACCGATTCCAAACTGAAGCTAGGCTTAAGTTATTCCAGAAACCGTCCAGATTCATTAGATAAAGTAACTAACTAGGAGGCACGAGATTAGTGTTTTTTGGCGTTCATTCTGAATTGCTCCTGTCACTCCCCTTGACTCGAGACTTAAAAATTGAGAAAATGTCTCTAATGTCTGCCCCATTAACTTGGGAAAATCAGTCAACATATTTAATCAATGAAAGCTATTCTTGGCCACAAAGTGGGAATGACCCAGCTTTGGGACGACAAAGGTCGTTTAATTTCGGGTACAGTAATTTTGGCCGAAGACAACAAGATTCTTGGCAAGATTAACGGCCAGACTACAATTGGTGTTGCTACAACAGGAAACACAAACAAAGCTCAGCGAAAAACGGCTGAGCATCTTGGTTCTAAGAAGGGGATTTGGCTGAAAGTTTTGCCTGAGGAGCTCGAAGGTGCAAAGCTAACTGTTGAGCAGTTCGAAATTGGTGAAAAGGTCAGTGTCACCGGCATAACAAAGGGTAAGGGTTTTGCGGGAGGCGTTAAAAGACACGGATTCGCCGGTTGGCCAGCAAGCCATGGTCACTCACATCAACGGCGTCCTGGCTCGATTGGTGCTCAGAGACCGCAACGTGTCGTAAAAGGACAAAAAATGGCTGGACACATGGGCGTTGAACAGTTTACCAGTCGTGGTAGCACAGTCTTGTTTATTGATAACACAAACAAAACGCTGGTTGTCTCCGGAGCAGTACCCGGTCCAAGAAAGGGCCGAGTTTTTGTTAAGAGCCAGGTAAGTAACTCAACACTAAACAATGGTTAACAAGATCTTAATTAAACAGGCCGTATTGGCGATGCAAGCCAACCAAAGACAATCAACTTCCCACACTAAAACTCGTGGTGAAGTTTCTGGTGGTGGTAAAAAGCCATGGAAACAAAAAGGCACAGGTAGGGCTCGGGTTGGTTCTTCGCGCTCACCAGTTTGGGTTGGTGGTGGTATTACCTTCGGACCAACAAACAGTCAAAATTTCAAGCAAGTACTACCCAAGAGAATGGCAAAAATCGCTAAGGAGCAGCTTTGGCAGCTTTTTAAGACTGAGGATAGGGTTATCAGCGTACCTAAATTACATTTAGCGGAACCGAAAACCAAGCTTGCAGTAAAGATGTTATCTGAGATCAAACCTAAGGGTAAGTCTTTATTGGTAACCAAGAACGTTGAGCCAGAGCTTATTTTGGCAACATCCAATATCCCTAATACTGACGTCAAACCACTCGATCAGGTTTCTATTTTAGACTTAGCTTTCTATAGGACTTTAGTGCTGGAGAAAGATTGTTACGACCAAATTTACGGGAAATCCACTCCGGCTAAAAAGGCGACGAAAACTGCGGTAAAAAAGGAAAATGACGAGGTAGTCTCATGAACTTAATATCTTCACCGATCTTAACTGAGAAAGCCGCACTAGGTATGGACCGAGGCCTTTATGTTATGACGATTGATAGAAACGCTACCAAAAACTCAATTACAACGGAGATGAAAAAACAGTTTGATCTCGATGTTGTTTCCGTGCGGATTGTTAATCTGCCTGCAAAGAGAGTTAAGTTTAAACGTCTGCCTGGGGTTCAAACAGCCCGACGTAAGGCCTATGTTCAATTGAAGAAAGGTCAGAAACTACCTGGTTTTGAACTTCCTAAGCAAAAAGAAGAAAAGGCTTCCAAAGAACAGGTTAAGGAGAAAAACTAATGCCACGCCTAATTAACCCCACAACTCCCGCTCAACGCAAAAAGAGCTTTGGAGATTTCGAAACACTAACTAAAAAACGTCCTGAACGTTCTCTTACGGTTGCGTTGCAATCACACGCAGGACGAGACAAACATGGACGCATCTCTGTTTGGCATCGAGGGGGAGGAGCAAAACGCCTTTATCGTCTAATAGATTTCAAATTCTTACCTTTCGAAGGAGCAGCCAAGGTGGAATCTTTAGAGTATGACCCAAACCGTTCGTCCTTCATTGCGCTACTTGAAATGCCGGATAAAACGAAGAAGTATATTTTGGCAGCTGACAAGATGAAAGTTGGTCAAAGCGTAACGTCCGGAGAGTCTAAAAGAATTACTCTTGGGTCAAGGGCTAAACTAGCCGACATCGGAGTTGGTGTTGATATTCACAATATTGAGCTTCAGCCAGGACGCGGTGGGCAAGTAGTTCGCTCTGCTGGGGGATCGGCAACAATCACCGCCAAAGAAGGTAAGTACGCTTACGTTAAGATGCCTTCTTCAGAAATCCGTAAAATCTTGCTAGAATGTGGGGCATCGGTTGGTAGTGTTTCTAATACCACCCACAACCGTATTCGCATCGCCAAAGCTGGCCGAACTCGACACATGGGAATCCGTCCAACGGTTCGTGGTAAAGCCATGAACCCTGTTTCTCACCCACATGGAGGTGGAGAAGGTGTTAACCCGATTGGCTTGAAGCATCCAAAGACGCCTTGGGGTAAACCAGCGTTGGGTTACAGAACGCGTCGAAATAAAAGAACTACCAAGTTCATTTTGCAGCGGAGAACAAAGAGATAAAAAATGTCACGATCAATTAAAAAAGGTCCGTTTATAGACCTAAAGTTAATGGAGAAAGTTAAGAAGATGGCCACATCCGGAACTAAGTCTGTGATCAAGACTTGGTCGCGTCATTCGACAATTTTCCCAGAAATGGTGGGTTTCACTTTTGCTGTACACAACGGTCGTAAGCATATAAACGTCGTAGTCTTTGAAGAGATGGTTGGCCATAAATTGGGGGAATTTTCTCCTACGCGAACGTTCAAGGGTCACGGCGGTAAGATGGCTAAGGAACAGGCAGCGGACAAATCTAAAACTGTAGAGAAATCGTAAGATGATAAAAGTAAAACTAAACTACGTCCGCCATTCAGCTCGTAAACTTCGACCAGTGTTGTCGGTTTTTGTTGGTCAGAAATTAGAAACTGCCATCGACAAAACATCAATTATGGCCCAAGACTCCGCTCAGATGCTAAACAAAACTCTTAGAATGGCCCGTGCTGCGGCGGAAGAAAAAGAATTTTCAGCCAACGACATGGTTGTATCGCAAGCCTATGCTACTGAGGGACCAAGAATCAAGCGTAGTCGCGCCAACGCTCGCGGTCGAACCAACCGCTACATCAAGCATCTAGCCCATATCACCGTAATGCTCGAAGAGCATAAAGACAAAAATTCAACTGCTAAGGAACCTGTTATTGCTAAGGGGAAGGTTGAAACCAAAGTTAGAAGTAAAAAGGATAAAAACTAATGGGTCATAAAATAAATCCGCTCAGCAACAGAATGTCCATTACCTCGGCTTGGCAGAGTCGCTGGTTCGGTGGTAACAAATTTAAAGAGTACTTAGTATCTGACTTTAAGATACGTGACTATATTCAAAAGAAACTAAATAACGCCGGTGTGAAGTCGGTGACGATCGTTCGTTCACGAGACAAGCTAGCTATAGAGGTAGTAACGAGTAAGCCAGGACTGGTTATCGGTCGTGGTGGTCAAGGAATCACCGATCTGAAAGCACAGGTTCAAAAGCTCTTTTACCCTGCCGGTATACCCGCTGTTCGTATTGATATTGTGGAAGACCGTAATCCCGAGCTATCCGCAGAGTTAGTGGCGCAAAATATTGGTAATCAGATCGAAAGACGGATTCCGTACCGCCGAGCTTGCAAACAAGCCCTTGAAAAGACAATGGCCAAGAATGCCAAAGGAATTAAGATTATTGTCTCGGGTCGTTTAAACGGTGCTGAGATTGCTCGTACGGAGAAGTTCCAGACTGGTTCGATCCCACTCTCACGTTTTAATATTAATATTGATCACGCTGTTTATCACGCTAAAACAACCTACGGTGTTACTGGTGTCAAAGTTTGGGTGAACTTAGGTCCTCATCAGATTGTCGAGGAGGAGAAGTAAAATGCTATTACCAAGAAAGCTCAAGCACAGAAAAGTCTTTAAGGGAACTTATGCCGGTCCCGCAACCCGAGGAACCGAGCTAGAGTTCGGTGATTTTGGACTTAAAACTATTGAACGAGGTTGGTTAAGTTCGAGACAGATCGAATCTTCTCGCCGTGCTATGACTCGCTACGTAAAACGTGGCGGTAAAATCTGGATACGAATCTTCCCTCACAAACCCGTGACTGCTAAGCCAGCGGAAGTTGGTATGGGAGGTGGAAAAGGAGGATTAGATCACTTTGTAGCCGTCGTCAAACCCGGAACTATCCTTTTTGAGATGTCGGGAGTAGAAGAAGCAATTGCTGACGAAGCGATGCGTCTAGCGGCCCATAAGTTGCCCCTGAAAACAAAATTTGTTAGAAACGCCTAATAAAATGAAAAAAACCGAGACTTTAGACAAGGCACGCCGATCGACTATCAAGGAAATCTCTGTTAAAATAACCGAGAACCGAAAACAACTTTTTACCCTAAATCAGGAAAGGATCTTAGGTAAACTAAAGAATGTTTCCGAGATCGGTCAAATAAAAAAGGAAATTGCTCGCCTTGCGACTGTTCTTGACGAAAGAGTTAGCGAATCTGTGAAATAAACAAATGCAAAAATATTTAACCGGAGTTGTGGTAACTAATACGGCCAAGGATACGGCCGTTGTTGAGGTGGTCACCTGGAAGACACACCGTATTTTTAAGAAACGCTATAAAAGAACTGGTCGCTACCTAGTCCATAACCCGGACAACACCATAGAAGTAGGTACTAAAGTGGAAATTATTCCAACTAGACCAATCTCTAAACGAAAATTTTGGCGCATTCAGCCCATTAGCGAACGCGTAGTAACAAAAAAGACGGTTGCCAAAAAACCACTTAAAACTGCCGTGAAAAAGGAGAGTAAGTAGATGCTACAGCTTCGCTCGTATATGAAGGTCGCTGACAACTCTGGAGCCCGTGTTTTAGGGCTAATTAAGGTTGTAAAACAGGGCAAATTTGCGGCCGCACAGATCGGAGATGTTGTTGTCGCCTCAGTTAAACTTGCTACACCACTTGGTACCGTTAAGGCTCATGAAGTTGTACGTGCTGTTATCGTGCGACAAACAAAACCAATACGACGTACTGATGGTTCAAGCATCCGTTTTGACGACAACGCAGCGGTAGTTATAAATGACGACGGCACTCCGCGAGGTACGAGAATCTTTGGTCCCGTTGCTCGCGAGCTACGTGATAGAGGATTTATGAAAATTATTTCATTAGCGAAAGAGGTCCTATGAAAATAAGAAAAGGTGACAAAGTTTTGATTATTGCCGGGAAGAACCGTAACCAAGTTGGCACTGTAGAGCTTGTATTAACGAAAAAGAATAAAGCGATTGTTTCTGGTTTAAATATGGTTAAGAAACACTTGAAACGTTCTGCTAAGAACCCTCAAGGCGGAATCATTGACCAAGCAATGCCGTTAGCCATCTCTAATTTAATGATAATCGACCCTTCAAACGACAAGCCAAGCAGGATTGGTTACGAAGTTAAGGGTACGAAAAAAATTAGAGTCAGCAAACTTAGCAACCGCGACTTATCCGTAAAACAGGAGCAGCATGTCTAAGATTAATATTAAAGAGAAAAGCACTACAATCCACAAAACACTTGCGGAGTCTTTGGGGGTAAAAAACGTTAATGCATTACCGAAACTTAAGTCTGTGAACTTGAACGTTGGTTTAGGGCAGAATAAGGGCAACAAAGATATGGTTGCTTATATCGTTGGTGCGTTAAGCAAGATAACTGGTCAGAAGCCTGTTATAACACGAGCTAAAAAAGCTATTGCTGGATTCAAAATTCGCTCTGGTGATGAAGTAGGGGTTCGGGTCACTTTGCGAAGCAATAAAATGTATGACTTCATCGATCGTCTGATCAATGTCTCCCTACCGAGAATCCGTGACTTTAAAGGAATCAATCCTAAATCTTTTGACCAAAGTGGGAATTTGACCATCGGTTTCAAGGATCAGGTAGCTTTTGTTGAGCTCGGTCATGACGGGCTTGATAAACCGTTTGGTGTCGAAGTAACTTTCACTATTTCTAATTCTAACCCAAGTGCGTCCTCACAGTTTCTTAAAGAGCTTGGTTTTCCGATGAAAGTCAGCTAAAATTAACAGGTTAATATGGCAAGTAAACGATATATGATAGGCAAAGTGGAGAAATACAAAGTCCGGGAAGTGAATCGGTGCGCTTTGTGTGGTCGTAATCGTAGCTACTTGCGTAAATTTGGAATCTGCCGAATTTGTTTTCGTGAGAGAGCATCTACCGGACAGATTCCTGGGGTCAGAAAGGCGAGCTGGTAATGTATAACGACACAATTTCAGACTTTTTAACCCGCCTTCGTAACGCCAGCATGACTGGTAAGTTAGAGGTGCCTATAAGATCTAGTAAGACCGTGTTGGATATCGCTGGTATCTTGAAAAACGAAGGTTTTATTGCCTCGATCAAAACTGAAGACAGCAAGGTAACAGTAAGCTTAGACAAGGACTGGCCGATTACTCATATCAAACGTCTGAGCAAGCCGGGAGTCCGATTATATGTAAAAACAGATAAGATTCCGCGTCCACGTGGCGGTACCGGAGTTGTTATTCTATCTACCCCCAAGGGCCACCTAACCGGTAGTCAAGCACGAAAACAAAAGGTTGGCGGTGAACTAGTTTGTGAGGTTTGGTAATGTCGCGAATAGGTGTGCAGCCAATTATATTACCGGACGGCGTATCTTTAGCTCGTGAGGGTCGAGTGCTAACACTTAACGGTACTAAGGGACAGTTGTCACTTAGCTTACCCGAAGGTGTTGACGTAAGCCAAAAAGAAAACACGCTACAAGTAACCCGCCAAAGCGAGCAGAGAGAACACCGTGCTCTTCATGGCACAATCCGTAGCTTACTAGCAAATATAGTCACGGGAATCACAGACGGTTTCACCAAGAAACTCGAACTCATCGGTATCGGTTATCGCGCCTCCATCGAGGAGGGTGAGTTAGTACTTTTAGTTGGTTTCACCCACCCTGTAAAACTAGTCATTCCTGAAGGATTGGAAGCAAAAATAGAGAAGAATGTCATCAGTATCTCAGGTATCGACAGACAAAGTGTCGGTCAGTTCGCCGCAATTATTCGTGATGTTCGACCTCCAGAGCCATATAAAGGCAAAGGAATCCGTTACGAAGGCGAAAAAGTCAGAATGAAGCAGGGCAAGGCCGTAAAGGCGGGAGCATAAAATGATTAGCAAAAGACTAAAGAAAAAAACTCGGATGATAGTAAAAGGTAGCACTTCCAGACCAAGACTGGCTGTTTTTCGTAGCCTAACTAATTTAAGTGCCCAGCTAATTGATGACTCAACTGGTAAAACACTAGCTTGCGCAAGCTCTGTTAAGGAAAAAGGTACCAGAACAGAGAAGGCGAAGTTTGTTGGTAGCCAGATTGCTAAGAGCGCTGCACAAGCTAAGATCAAATCTGTCGTCTTCGACAGAGGAGGCTTTGTTTACCAAGGCGTAGTTCAAATTTTGGCAGATGAAGCCAGACGTGGAGGACTAGAATTCTAAGATGATTAAAGCCATACCAAAAGAAGTTAAAGAAATTGTAGAGGAATTCATACCCGATGCTGTTGAGATGGCTGAAAATGTCGTCTCCATCGATAGAATCTCCCGAACTGTTAAAGGAGGACGAAGAATTCGCTTCCGTGCCATTGTTGTAGTTGGTAACCGTAATGGGAGAGTTGGAGTTGGTACCGGCAAGGCTGCCGATGTTCAGGGCGCGATTGCTAAAGCTAAACACGCTGCAGAAAAAACTATGATAGATATCCCGATCGTAAACGGAACAATCAGCCATCCAATTATGGAAGTTTACGGTACTAGTCGGGTTCTTCTTAAACCAGCCCCCCAAGGTCACTCAGTAATTGCAGGTGGGTCAGTACGGGCCGTTGTTGAGCTCTCCGGTATATCCAACATTGTTAGTAAGTCTATTGGTAGCGCAAACGCGTTAAACAACGCTATGGCAACTTTCCATGCCTTAAAGAAGCTTTCCTTAGAGAAAGGACGAAAGGGAGACAGCTAAGATGAATATATCTGCACTATTTACTGGAATTAGAAATACTAAGCGTCAGCGCGTCGGACGTGGAATTGCTGGTAGCGGTGGTAAAACTGCTGGCCGTGGTACCAAAGGTCAAAACGCTCGCAGCGGTTCGGGACGTAAAGTTCAAGAATGGTTTGAAGGTGGTCAGACTCCGCTTTATCGTAAACAAGCCAAAAAACGCGGTTTCAACCACAAGGTAACAAAAGACCTCGCCATAACCACCGATATGATAAATCGCCATTTTAAAGAGGGCGAAACAGTCACTCCTCAATCCGTCATTGACCACGGTATAATCCGACGCTTGAAGTCGGGTCAGCAAATCAAGATCATAAAACGAGGCGAGCTAAAAACAGGTATTAAGTTTAGCGACGTTAAGAAGTCTACTTCGTTAGGAGATTAATGCTTGGTGCCCTACTGCAGATCTGGAAGAGTAAAGATCTCCGCACCAAAATCCTAATAACACTAGCGTTACTTGCTTTCGTTCGTGTAATTGCCCACATTCCGCTACCGGGGATCGATCGAACACAACTTGAAGGTTTTCTGGGCCAATCCCAAAACCAAGTTTTCAGTGTTTTGAGTGTATTTACTGGTGGCTCACTAGCCAATATTTCAATCGATCTTATGG
The DNA here is from genome assembly GCA_030650195.1 of Candidatus Berkelbacteria bacterium. Classification (GTDB taxonomy): domain Bacteria; phylum Patescibacteriota; class UBA1384; order 2-12-FULL-50-11; family 2-12-FULL-50-11; genus JANLIQ01. The sequence goes on from JAUSEP010000041.1 coordinate 30,549, forward strand.
GAGTTGGTCCGTATATTACGGCTTCGATCGTAGTTCAGCTTATGACTAAGATCCTTCCGGCGTGGGAAGAGATTAATAAAGAGGGGACCTCTGGTCGGGAAAAACTAAATCAGTACACACGTTACCTAACTGTTCCTATGGCCTTCATTCAAGGCTACGGAACGTTGATCCTACTTAAGAGCCAGAACATTTTAACGACGATATCTACGGGAGAGATCCTTATGATGCTGATGATTATTGTGGCGACAAGCGTCTTTGTCATGTGGATCGGTGAACTTATCTCAGAACGAGGTTTAGGAAACGGAATCTCGCTGATTATCGCGCTAGGTATTATTGCAGGGCTACCACAGCAGTTTGCAAACACCGCTACCATCGCCCAAGCTGGCAATATATCCACCCTAATCATTCTTGCCATCTTGGCGGTGCTAACGATTGCGGTGATCGTGATTATGAACGATGCCGAACGTAAGGTACCAGTAACTTATCCGCGTCGAGTTATAGCCCCGTCTGCCGGGTCGGGAGCGGACTCTTACTTGCCGCTCAAAGTTAACACCGCTGGTGTTATCCCGATTATCTTTGCCCTAAGCTTTTTGACTTTCCCAACTATAATTGCACGATTTCTTTCAACTGCGAGAGCCGAATTCTTACAGAAATTCGCCGCTGCCGTAACAAGCTTCACGAGCAACGACCTTTACTACGCCATCAGCTACTTTGTATTGGTTTTTGTCTTTACCTTCTTTTACACTTACGTTGTTTTCCAACCTAAGGAAATTTCCGAGAACCTTCAAAAACAAGGTGGTTTTATCCCAGGAATTAGGCCAGGGACCGAAACCGCTGGTTTCCTGAGCTATACGATCGGCCGCCTAACCTTTATCGGTGCCATCTTTTTGTCCTTAATCGCTATCCTGCCTAACATAATGAAGTCTACCACTGGGATCGAGACACTCGTTATCGGTGGTACAAGTATTCTAATCGTTGTCTCAGTTGTTATTGAAACCAGCCGTCAGCTCTCCGGACAACTTTCGATGCGCCGCTATGATACGATATCTTAATGCGGGTACCACCAGCATTAGTACTAGTTACGGTACTTCTACTCGGTTTTCTTTTTAGCTCTACTGTTTACTTCTACTCAAAAAGTCGTCCTTCAGCCAAGAATACCGGTGACAAAACAGCTTTCTCGGGAGATTTACCTCAGTTAACTGCCAGTGAAACGAGCAAGAAGGTGGACGAGCTAACTAAACCTGCCGACCCAAAAGGACGTCTTAGCTACCCGGCAAACGTTTATACGGTAGAAACTAAAGAAACTTTGTTTGGAATTGGCTCAAAATTTGGTATTGACTGGAAATTGATCAAGCTTGCTAACGGCATAACAAACGAAAACCTTATCCAGACTGGCTACACCCTGGTTGTACCAAGGGTTGAAACTACAACAGATATGTACAGAGTCAATTTCAAAATTGACGAAGACAAAGCAAGCGAATTAAACCGAGAGCTTCGCGATAAAGGAAGCGATTCTTTGTTCAACCCGGTGGATGTAGCAAAAAAGGACGCGGTTCCTTATTTCGGGATCACCGCCGAAGATGAGTTTACCTTACTAGAACAAGATGAAAGCCGTGGAACGGCCCTGGTTCAAGCAAAAAATAGTAATGCCTCAACTGTAGTTGGACTTTACCAACCGAAAGAAAAGGGCAAAAAAGGTTTTTGGGCTGTGCTATATGTTGAGCTAAGGAACTAATGAAGGAACAGTCAACGATCTTTGTAGTTTTTGGACCCCAGGGTTCGGGTAAGAGCACTCAAGTCGAGCGTTTAGCAGAACGGGCTTCGATGAAGGTCTTTGAGGCAGGAAAAGAGCTTAGATCGCGCTCCGTTGTTGACGAAAGTCTTCATCGCCAAATAAGTCAAGGCATACTGGTTGCCGACGAAACAATGCTCGAGATTGTTGACCAATTCATCTCCGAAAATCCTAGCCCGAAGGGATACGTTTTTGATGGGTATCCCAGAAATCTCAACCAGTTTAAGGGCTTTGAGAGCTTGGTGAAAAAGTACGGTTGGAGCGTAGCTGGAATATTTGTCAATCTTTCAGATGAGTCGGCCAAAAAGCGGCTAGAAACCAGATTCCAGATCGTTGACGGTCAAAAAATAACTCGTGAGGATGATAGGCCAGAGATTGTTCAAAAAAGACTTGATACTTTTAAACAAGAGACATTACCGCTTAAAGAAAAATTCGCTCAAATTTACAAATTGCTCGAGATTGACGGGGAGCCATCTATGGATACGGTAACTTCCGAGATATCTGAGGCGGTAGATCGGTTCCTTAATGACGGCGATTAACAAAGATCTTATTGAAGCAGGTAGGATTGCTGCTAACACCCACAAAGAGATTGCAAAACTTGCTACCCCGGGCACCAATTTACTGACAATCGAGAAGAAGGCTAGAGATCTAATTGCAGCTTCCGGAGCAAATGCTGCATTTTTAGGCTATAAAGGTTATCCTGCTGCTAGCTGTCTATCTGTAAACTCTGCGGTTGTTCACGCTATTCCACAGAATTACGTCTTAAAGCCAGGTGACGTACTGTCAGTTGATCTCGGAGTAGAAAAGAATGGTTGGATTGTAGACACTGCTTGGTCGCATGCGGTAGGGGAGGTTACTCCGAGAGTGGCTCAATTACTTTCCGTAACCAAAAAGTCTCTTGACGAGGCAATAAAGCTCGCACGCATTGGAAATAGAGTCGGAGATATTGGTGAAAAAGTTCAAAAAATTGTTGAAGGGGCCGGGTTTCACATAATTCGTGACTTAACTGGCCACGGCGTAGGAAAAGAGCTACAGATGCCTCCTAGTATCCCTAATTATGGGCGAACAGGAACCGGAGCCGAGATTAAAGAGGGCATGGTCCTGGCTCTTGAACCTATAACAGCTATCCAGCCGGTACAACTCACGATAGAAAACGACAACTGGACTATACGGGCCCATCCCGACGTAGTTTGCGCACATTTTGAACATACAATAATAGTGACGCATACAGGTCCAGTCGTCTTGACTAAAGTAGCTTAAATCAGGTAGAATAATTTAAGATGTCGGAAAAAGAAGGTGTAATTGCGCTAGATGGTCTCGTCGATGAGGCTCTGCCAAACACCCAGTATCGCGTCGCCCTCGATAACGGACAGACCGTTTTGGGCTATGTTTCCGGCCGAATGCGTAAACATAGAATCCGAATCCTCCCTGGAGATCGGGTTACGGTAGAAATGTCACCTTATGACTTAACTAAGGGACGAATAACCAAGAGATTAACCTAAATTAAATAATAATGAAAGTACACGTAGGAGTTAAGAAGCGTTGCCAGAAGTGCAAAAATGTCCGCCGCAAGGGGGTGCTTCGTAATATCTGCGAAAATCGCCGCCACAACCAGAGACAGGGATAATTATGCCACGAATTGCCGGAGTCAACATTCCAGATAATAAACGAGTAGAGATTGGTTTGAGCTATATTTATGGCTTAGGTGTTTCTAACTCACAGGAACTTCTTAAGAAGTTAAAGATCGATGGTAACCCAAAATTCAGTGAGCTAACTGACGCTCAGATTGATTTAGTTCGTAACCATATCGAAAAAGATATGACGGTAGAAGGGGATCTAAAACAGATGGTCCAACAGAATATTCGCCGTCTTAAGGATATTGCTAGCTACCGTGGGCACCGTCACGCTCGAAACTTGCCAGTTCATGGTCAACGCACCAAGACTAATGCTCGTACAAAGCGTGGCAAGAAAGTAACAGTAGGCTCAGGACGCAAGAAGTCAGCTGAAAAAACATAAAATAAATAATGGCAAAAGCAACTAAAACAAAGAAGAAGGTTGTACCGATCGTTGACGAAGTACTTGTCAGCGTCCACTCAACTTTCAACAACACTATCATAACTGCCAGCATTGTTGGTTCGGGAAATGTAATAGGCTGGACTTCGTCTGGTCAGGCTGGTTTCAAAGGAGCCAAGAAAGGCACGCCGTACGCTGCAACTACTGCAATGAAGGTACTGCTAGATAAAATAGCGGAATACCAACCTAAATCCATCCAGATCCGTGTTGTCGGAGCTGGTAACGGTCGAGACGCAGCCTTACGAGCAATCGCTGGCTCAGGTTACAAAGTAACATCTATCGCTGATGTGACCCCGTTACCGCATAACGGTACCCGGGCCAAGAAAGCAAGGAGAGTTTAATGATACAAAAACAACAGCAACAGCGTCGCCGTAAAATTACAGAATACGGTTACCAACTACAAGAAAAACAAAAAGCCAAACAAGCCTATGGTTTGCGTGAGAAGCAGTTTCACCTCTATTTTGCTTCGGCTGCTAAAAACCGTTCCGAAACCGGCAATACTCTTCTGCAGATATTGGAGTCTCGAATAGATAACGTAATTTTTCGTTCAGGTTTAGCTATAAGCCGCCCGCAAGCCCGACAGCTCATAAGCCACCGCCACTTTGCTCTAAACGGCAAGCGAGTGAGCATACCTTCGATACTGGTCAAGCCTGGTGACGTAATTACCCCAAATACCCCGAAAACTGTTCACTTTGAAGCTGAACGAGGTATCGCTGCATGGCTTGATCTAAACAAAAAAAGCCTTTCAATTACAGTGGAGCGGCTACCTAGCGCCGACGAGCTACCATTGGAATTTGATACTCAGAAGATTGTTCAGTTCTACTCAAGGTAAAGTGTTGAGTTTTAAAGAGAAAACTGGTAGAATATTTAAACAGCTGGAGGTAAAAAAATAAAAAATGTCACACAAATTATCTGAAGTTTCATTGATGCAAGTTAAAGAGGATCACGCCGATGGCGACAAGGCCCGCTTTATCATAGAACCGTTAAGTCCAGGGTTTGGCTTAACTGTTGGTAATGCTATACGACGTGTCTTACTATCGTCACTGCCAGGTGCTGCCATAACCTCAATTCGAATTGACGGCGTCGCTCACGAGTTTTCAACGATCAAAGGTGTTACCGAAGATGTTGTGGACTTAATTCTTAATCTCAAACAGATCCGTTTCAAGCTTGAGTCCAACGAGCCTCAGGTGGTTGTATTGGACGTTAAGGGTCCACACACTGCTACTGCCGCTGACTTCAAATGCCCAACAGGTGTAAAAGTTATTAATAAAACTTCTAAAGTAGCCGATTTGGTTACGGGCGGTAAATTACTACTTGAAGCAACAGTTGAAAAAGGTCGTGGTTACTTACCAACCGAGCAACGCAAGGAAGAAAAGCTACCTATTGGCGTAATCGCAATAGATGCGGCCTTTGCTCCGATTAAACGCGTAAACTTCGAAGTTGAAAACACACGTGTCGGTAAGATGACTAACTTCGACAAACTAATCGTTGAGATCGAGACTGATGGTTCAATTACACCTCAGGATGCGTTCGAAAAATCTGCTGATATTCTTGTTGATCACTTCTCGGTTCTAGCAGGTTCTGCATCTAGTACTCCCGTAGTCGAACCAGCGGTTGTTGACGACGAATTAGCCGAAGAAGTGGTTACCCCAGTAGCTGACGAGCCTAAGGTTAAGAAAACCGCTACCAAGCCTAAAACGACAAAGACTAAAACGGTTAAGAAAGGCTAAGGATGTGGCGGGTATTGCGCGCACAGTCGGATTTTTCCAACACCACGCTGCGCAATCAGCTAACTTCCTTGGTTTTGTACGAAGCAATCGTTACTGGTCGCTTGAACGGTAAGCAGCTAGTTTCTTTTGCAGACAGATTTTTTCACAAAGTGAAATCCGCTGATCTTACAGCACACAAATTTGCCCACTCGGTACTGTTGGACAAGAACGCTGTTAAAAAAGTGTTTGAGGAGATTCTACCTCGCTATGATGCAAGCTCTACAAATTATGTTCGAGCAATAAATGCCGCTCCCCGAAGAGGAGATAACGCAAAACAATTAGCAGTCATGTTAATTAAAGAGTCAAAAGTAGAATCCAAAAAAATAGCTCCTGCACCTAAGGTCACCCAAGAAGCCGCAACAACGAAGAAGGAAGCTAAATAATGCATACTGTTATAAACCGAGCTACTCACAAAATTGATGCCTCTGGACGTATTCTTGGTCGTTTAGCAACTGAAATTGCTACAATACTGCGCGGTAAGAATAAGACAGGTTTTACCCTACACGAGGACCACGGAGACTTGGTTGTTGTATCTAACGCCAATAAGATAGTGGTTACCGGTAACAAACTGAGTCAGAAGATGTATTACACCCACTCCGGCTACCCGGGCACACTAAAGGGAAAACCGTTATCTGAAATGATCGATTCTAAACCAGAACGCGTTATTATGCTAGCTGTTCGTAATATGCTTCCAGACAATCGTTTACGACAGCACTGGCTAAAACGTTTAACTTTTGAAAAAAATGCCTAAATTAGCTCTAGCTGCATGGTTTAAGGGAGTTGGCAGACGTAAGCGCGCCGTAGCGCAGGTTCGTTTGGTCAATGGCTCCGGAAAACTAACCGTCAACGAGAGAGAGATAGATCTTCCGCTCAAACTAAAACATGTTTTTGAGTTAGTTGATAGATTCGGTCAGTTTGATGTCTCCGTTATTGCTCGGGGCGGGGGAATGCAGGGACAGGTTGACGCTATCGTTCTTGGTGTAGCACGCGCATTGGTTGAGATAAACCCAGATTGGCGTTCAACCCTTCGTAAGGGTGGCTACTTAACCCGCGACGCTCGTATTAAAGAACGTAAAAAACCGGGTCTTAAGAAAGCTCGAAAAGCTCCTCAGTGGGCAAAACGATAGTTCGACTTTTCCAGGACAGCCAGTAAGATTGTTATATGTCGTTTCCGACAAATAACAAAAAAGCAGGAGGACTAAAGAAGTTGGTGATTAGCGTCGTTGTAGCAGTTGGCTTGTTGCTATTACTCCGCTTAATCGCCACTCCAGAGGAGATTGTGGGTAAATTAGCCGACTGGTACGGCCAGTACGGCTATTGGGTTGTCTTTATTTCTGCCTTGATCGAGGGCATATTTGTTATCAATTTATACTTTCCGGGTTCAACTGCTATTTTGCTGGGAGGGGCCTTAGCTAGCCAGAACGAACTGTCAGCGATCATTTTGGTTCTGCTGATTATTCTCGGTTTCTTCATTTCCTATATTGCTAACTACTTCTTGGGCAGATATGGTTTGTATCAATTACTGCTACGTTTTGGCTACAAGGAAGCCATCGAAGGGACAAAAGAGTCGTTAATCGCCGAGGGCCCAAAGATGATGCTCGTTTCGTTTTTCCATCCCAACGTTGGCTCAGTTGTCGCGACCGGAGCAGGAATTATTAAAATGCCTTTACGCCAATTCGCTATTTGGTGTCTCGTATCGTTAATTGTATGGGATACAATTTGGGGAGTCGTCGTCTATGCGCTTGGTAGCCAAGTTATTTATCTACTCGGAAGTTGGCTAGCCATTCCGTTTATGCTTTTCTGGGTTTTCCTGATTTACTTCATCCTTCGCCGTCATTCAACCTCAACCCGGAAGATTACGGAGACAAATCTTCGGTAATTTGGTTATTTGATCATTTGATGATTATATAGGTATATGGCGACGTTAATTCTTGACATTGAAACAGTAGGGGAGAGTTGGGAAGAAATTGACCCCGAGACTAAACAGCTTTTAGTCGATAGAGTGAAGCGTCAGCCAAACTACTCTGAAGAAACTGATCCAGCTACGATCGCCGAAGAAACCTTAGGCCTTCAACCTTTCACAGGACGTATCGTTGTTATAGGGGCGTATGATCTGACAAGCAAGAAATCTGTTGTTTGGTTTGATAACGAAGGCTCTAGCACAGAATCGGTTGAAGAGGGGGATGATAAGTTTCTTCCTGCTAGTGAAAAAGAAATGTTAGAAAAGTTTTGGGCTCTAGCAACACGCTACACACACTTCGTAACCTATAGCGGTCGTTCGCTAGATATGCCGTTCCTATTGCTTCGTTCAGCAATTCATGGCATTAAACCCACAAAGGATTTAATGAGAGCACGATATCTATATCAACAGTCACCTGACGCTCAGCATATCGACCTCTTTGAACAACTATCGTTCTACGGTTCGGTTAGTCGGCTAGGAGGGCTACACTTGGCCTGTAGAGCCTTCGGCATCACAACACCAAAGGATGGTGAGATTGATGGTTCTAAGGTTGGACAGTTTTTCAAAGATAAAAAGTATCTAGATATTGCCCGTTACAACGCTCGTGATCTTGCCTCTACGGCTCAGCTATACGAGAAGTGGAGACAGTTTTTGGCCTTCTAGCTTGAAAATCCCTTCCCAAACAGGGAAAATGCAGAGGTGAACAACAGATTAGAACAATTAAGCATTGCCTACAAGAAAGCTCTAGGAGCTATTCTTTTGAAGGAATTTCCGCACTTAACTCCCTTGACTGTAATTGATGTTTTAATTGATCCTTCTGGAAAGACTGGACGTGTTTGGCTATCAACAACCGAGGAGATCCTAAAGGAAGTTGAGCAGAGGAGAGGAGACATCCAGGGTCAGCTAAAGGAACATGTAGTGACAAGATATACCCCGAAGATTAGTTTCGTTCTGGATGATAAATATTTAGACAAAATAGATAACTTATTCACTGAGATAGAGCATGAAAGTTAGAGCCCTCCTGTTCGTTATTTTTACTGTCTGCTTATTTGCTCTAGGAGTTTTAGTGACAACTATCTTTAATACAGCCCCCGCTACAAACGATGCGGTTGCTATGTTCTATGCCTCTTTGTTTATTACTCTTTTTGGCTTGATCTTTTTTCTACTAATAGCGTTTACAAGACTTCAGACACACGTGAATCCTGGGCTTGCGGCATTAAAAGTAATGTTGCGTTTTGCTGTTATTACAGACGTTCTTATCGTTGCCTTGCTAGCCTTAAAAGCAAATAATGTTTTAAATTGGGCTACTTCAATAGTACTGGTAGTTGTGGCAATAATAATTGGGGTTGTGCTAAAGAAACGAACTAAACAATGACCGGACATCTTCACCCACTTACCATACTGACTGAGAAAATTTACGACTTTTTCAAGCCTTACGGGTTTGAGATTGTAACCGGACCAGAGATAGTTACAACAGAAGATAACTTTGACAGTCTTAATATTCCTCCAGATCATCCAGCACGAAAAGGATTTGACACCTTCTACCTTAAAGACAGCAGAACCTTGCGCGCTCATATGACTGCGCTTTACTACCAGGCCATGAAAGATCGCCATCCCCCTGTAAGATTACTATTTCCAGGAAGATGTTTCCGTAACGAGTCTACGGACGCAACACACAACATGATCTTCCACCAGATGGATGTTTTAGTGATTGATGAAAAAACAAACCTTGGTAACCTAATCGCAACTTTACAGGATTTAATGAAACACCTTGTTGGACCAGACCTAGAATTCAGAATTCGTTCTAGTTACTTTCCATTCACTGAGCCCTCTATTGAATTGGATATAAAGCGTCCGGGAGGAGATTGGTTAGAGATGCTTGGAGCGGGAATGGTGAACCCAAATGTTATAAAATACTACGGCCTTGATCCAGAAAAGTACCAAGGACTGGCGGTTGGTATGGGTTTGGAAAGAATTTTGAATGTTTCGTGCGGTGTTGATGATGTTCGCTACACCTTATCTGGTGACTATAGGTATCTAGGCCAATTCTAATGAAATATAATTACCAGCAATTTAAAGATTTACTACCAGAATTGAACTGGACGATAGGGGAGTTAGCAGAAAAGTTGTCTTTGGCTGGACATGAAACTGAGATCACAGGCAACGATCAGCTCGACGTAACATTAACTGCAAACCGTCACGACTGCCAAGATTTGAAACACTTAGTTTTTGATTTAGCTGGAGTTTATAAACTCAAGACCATTCCGAGCTTAATCCAATACGGTCATAAGGAAAGAATCTTGGTAACTGCAGAGCAGATAAATCATCTAATCGGGACTAATGCATCTAACCAAGATCTAAAGAAGCTAGAATTGCTGGGATTCAAAGTCGAGAATGATGCCGTTACGCCGCCTGACTTTCGTGATGTTGTAACAGTAGCTGACGTGGCGGAAGAAGTAGTCCGACAGTTGGGGTACGACAGACTGACCATCCAGCCATTAAGTAAAGAAGGTGCCGACGAATCCGATACCTACCAACACACTCTTTCACTAAAGATTGTACTAGCTAGCATCGGTTTATTTGAAACTGCAACTTATTCGTTTACTAAGGAGGGGGTTATCGAAATCGAAGATCCTTTTTCACGAGACGAACCATTTCTACGATCAAATTTACAGACAGGCCTGCTTAAAACATTAGCCCGCAATCCATATCTAAAACGGGCGGCCTTTTTTGAGGTTGGAAATGTATTCACACCGGAAGAAGTTACGAAACTAGGAATATTAATCGCTGGGTACAAAGATATTAGTTCCTGGCAAACTGGAATATCTCAAGCAATCGGAAAGGAAGTTATGTCTTCTGAAATCCAACCAGAAATAGCAGAAACACTTGACGTTAAGCAAGGTCGCCTGAACTATTATGAGATCCCGATAGACGATCTTAAGCCAGTTAAACTAGAGCGTACTAGATCTCTTGATCTACCTCTTCCTAAGTTTAAATTGATCAGTAAGTTTCCGCCCCTTGTACGGGACGTGACTGTAGAAAATCCGGTAAGTGACACTATGGATGCATTGAGAAAACTTGAAGGTCTAATGTTCGTTGAAAATGTAGATGAATACCAAGGGCGTATTACCTACAGATTAATTTTTCAAAAAATGTCTGGTAGCTATTCAGAGACAGAGATTAAAGCTATCGACAAATCCCTCGAGAGTTTTCAGCAACGTTAATTACAGGTAAACTAGAAGCATGCAGAGAATATTAAGTAACCAAGTTAATGATTTGGTCGGCAAGACCGTGATGATGCAGGGCTGGGCTCAAACAGTTCGCGCCCATGCTAAGGTAGTTTTTATCGACTTACGAGACCGAACCGGGCTAACGCAACTCGTTATAACTGGAGAACTAGTCGAAAAAGCTAAAGGAATTGCGAACGAATCTGTAATTACTATTGAAGGCACTGTGACCGAAAGACCACAATCACTCATTAATGCTAATATCGCCTCTGGGAAAGTAGAAGTTCAGGTTAAAGAGATTTCGATAGAGACGGTAGCTGAACCTCTTCCTTTCCCACTAACCGAAGAAAAAGTTTCCGAGGAGGTTAGGCTTAAGTATCGGTACTTAGATATCCGTAGGAAAAAACTTGCAGACAATTTACGTACTCGTTCGGCAGCAAACCAATTTATACGTACGTTTCTCCTAAAAAAAGATTTTGTTGAGGTTGAAACTCCATACATCTCCAAATCTACTCCCGAGGGTGCCCGTGACTACTTGGTACCAAGCCGAATTGAACCAGGTAAATTCTATGCACTTCCGCAGTCGCCGCAGCAGTACAAGCAACTCTTGATGGTTGCTGGTCTCGAACGTTACTTCCAGATTGCCCGCTGTTTCCGTGACGAGGATTCGCGAGGAGATAGGCAACCGGAATTTACCCAGCTCGACCTAGAGATGTCGTTCACTAACCGTGACGAAGTTATGGAACTGGTAGAAAATTTATTCACCTCTCTTGTAAAAGAACTTTTCCCAGAAAAAGTCTTTACCTTTGATAAATTTCCTCATCTTAAGTATGCGGATGTAATGAAAGAATATGATTCTGATAAACCAGACCTGCGTAAGGACAAGAGTAACGACGACGAGCTAGCCTTCGCCTTCATAGTTGATTTTCCGCTCTTTGAATGGAAAGAATCTGAAGGTCGATATGATGCGACTCATCACCCATTCACTAGCCCGACTCCCGAATACGAGAATAGCTTCGAGAAGAAGCCTAAGGAGGCCCTTTCGCTACAGTACGACCTAGTACTAAATGGCTCTGAGGTTGCTGGTGGAAGCATACGTATCCATAAACCAGAAGTGTTAGAGCGCGTTTTCTCTTTTATGGGCCACTCTAAAGAGGGGATCCAGGCTAAGTTCGGTCATCTCCTTGAAGCTTTTCGTTACGGCGTACCGCCACACGGTGGTATAGCACCGGGGCTAGATCGTCTTTATACAATCCTCCTTAAAGAGGAGTCCATCCGTGACGTAATAGCATTCCCGAAAACCGGGGACGGACATGACCTACTGATGAATGCCCCAAGCGAAGTGGACGAAAGTCAGCTTAAAGAACTAGGACTCCAGATACGACCCAAAAAGTGAGATGCAGTTCGCATCCAACACAGATACTCGTAAAAGTCCGATATCAAAATTTATTGGAATTGGGTTATTGCTTTTAGCTGTTGTTTTAATTAGTCCCAAACCAAACTCAAGTGCACTAGTGTCAGGCTCTAGCTCAAACCAACCTACAGATTCTAGTTTATCTGAACAGTTAAATTCGATAGAAGACTACGTAACCCTGAGCCCCAAGGCTAAGAAACCACTCATTTATGCCAAGCAGTACGTTCTTCTGGACGCAGACACTGCCGAAGTTATAGTGTCGCAAGGAGAAGACACACCCGTTCCCATTGCTTCTACGACGAAGATGACCACCGCGCTCGTTGCTCTCTCTAAGTTACCTCTAGACAAGATAATTACCGTATCTAATAAGCCACAGACCATACAGGGCTCAAAAATCGGTCTGAAAAGCGGGGAAAAGATTACAGTTCGTAGCCTTATTCAGGGGCTGCTGATCTACTCTGGAAACGACGCTGCGTTTGCCTTGGCTGAAGCTTACGCAGACGAGCCAGGTAATTACACCCTGTTTGTTAAGGCTATGAATGATTTTGCTACTTCTAATCACTTAACTCACACCACCTATGGTGATCCTGCCGGATTAGACGATGAAGTTGGAAGATCTACTCCTCGAGAATTGGCCAATGTTGCTCGGATGTTATTGCAAGAACCCTTCTTAGCTAAAACAGTGGCGACGCAAGAGCTTACGATCACTTCAATAGATGGTTTAATCTCACACCCTCTCAAAAACACTAACCGTTTGATTATTCCCGACAGCCCGTACTACCTATCAAATACACTCGGTGTAAAAACTGGCTTCACGCTAGATGCTGGGCATTCACTAGTTTCTGCCTATAAGTGGCAAGATAGAGTCTTAATAGGCGTAGTAATGAATACAACCGAATCTACCAACGTTGCTTCAGCACAAGAGATGAACAAACTCTTTCGTTGGGCTGATACATCGTTGATACTTAGACAATACTAATTTGCGCCCCTTGACAAACCTGTCTACGAGTATATTAATAGGGAATTAACAAACAAGCGGTTGTAAATGTAAAAAATTACAAACAACCTTAAGAAAGGAGCATGAATGACTAGTGATAGTGTGTTTAATCAATGGGGAACCACAACCCGTGATGTAGTACAGAGTGTTTGGGACCGAATAGTTGACTTCACACCGAATTTGATCGGTGCTTTGGTTATCCTGTTTGTCGGAATTATCGTAGCTTTGATCTTGAACTACGTCGTTGTGCAAATCTTACGAGCAGCCCAGGTCCAAAAATGGTTGGGTGAGCAGACTCGTCTGTCTGAAGTTTTGAAAAAGGCTCATATGCGCAGTGATATCGCTGAAATTACTGGTGGATTTGTGAAATGGGTTGTTATCCTGGCCTTCTTAGTTCCAGCAGCCGCTGTATTGAAGGTTGAAGGAGTCCAAGACTTCTTTGAGGGAGTATTGATGTACGTTCCACGAGTTCTAGCTGTTGGCTTCCTGATCGTCTTTGGTAGCCAAGTAGTTGAGATGCTTGCTCGATTGGTTCGCGCTTCGGTAGATAGCATGGGTCTAACAGTAGCCAAGGTTGTTGAGATGGTTGTTCGTTGGGCCTTCTACACCTCGATTGGCATTACTTCATTGTTTGCCCTTGGTGTATCACAACAGTTCACTGTTATTATGTTCATCGGTATCGTCTCGGCTCTTGCGATTGCTCTTGGCTTGTCGCTCGGATTGGGTGGCCAAACCCACATGAACGACTTGGTCAAAAAGATTCGCGAAGATCTAAAGCATTAAACTTAGTAAGTTAAAACAAAAAAGGGCCGAAAAGGCCCTTTTTTGTTATCTGCAAAATTATTAATCAAACTCTTTGATGGCTTCGCTAGCCGCTGCTGTTTCAGCCTTCTGTTTCGAAGAACCCGTACCTTGAGCTAGAAGCTTCCTATTAACATAAACTCCTACCGTGAATACCTTTGTGTGATCTGGCCCTTCTTCTCCTATAACTCGGTATTCTGGTGTCGAGCCCATTTTCTCCTGTGAAAGCTCTTGAAGACGAGATTTCGGATCAATATAGAGTTTCTTTTCAATGATTTCAGGCAAAAGAGCGATCAGATGATGGGCGATAAACTTAGCGGACTCTTCGTAACCTGCGTCCAAATAGATAGCCCCTATTAAGGCTTCGAATGTATTGGCTAAAATTAAAGTTCTTGTTCTTCCGCCAGACTTGTCTTCTCCGCGACTGAGAAATAGAAATTCGCCCAGCTCTAATTCACCAGCCACACGAGCTAAGATTTCGCCTCGAACAATAGAACTTCTCCAGTTAGTAAGTTCTCCTTCAGGATTAGTAAAATTCTTATAAAGGTAGTCTGTTACAACCAATTCAAGTACCGCATCTCCCAAGAACTCTAAACGTTCATTATGTTCAAGATCAGAGGTACCAGCTTCGTTAAGGTAAGAGCGGTGCGTAAAAACCATCTCTAGCAAACGTTCGTCTTTGAAATGAAGACCTGTTTGTTTTTCGAACTTCTTTATATCCATACTTGATGACAGTTAATCACTTCGTTTGTTCAGCATCTACTTTGGGTTTATCGTCTTCCTCGGTATAACGATCGCTTTGGCGGTAGAGTGTGCCCAAAACACCGTTAATAAACTTCGAGGAATTCTCTCCACCAAAGGTTTTAGCGATTTCAACTGCCTCGTTTATAGCAACCTTAGGTGGAATGTCTTGGTCTTTAAGCAGTTCGTACCCAGCAAGGCGTAAGATACTCTTGTCGATAACTGAAATCTGATCAAGCGGCCATTCCGGCGCAGCCTTCTCAATCAAACCATCAATTTCCTCAACGGCTGCTGCTGTACCCTTTATAACACGGTCAAGGTATTCAATATCAACATCTTTCTCAACTGGTTTCATAACACGGTGGGTTATCTCTAGAACATCGCTATCTGGATGAAAATTCCATTCGTATAACGACTGCATAGCAATCGTTCTTGAGAGATGACGGTTAACCGACATTTTACTTAGATGGCTTTTCTTCGTTCAGGATTCTTTTGACTTTGGCAAGTCGTGTAACTTTACCACCGTACCAGCCGCAATGCGGACAGAGAGTGTGAGGCAAAATTACTTCCTTACAGTTACTACAGCGGGCCATGCCAGTACCAGGCACAGCGTAAGTGCTGCGTCTTAAATTCGTTCGAGTTTTAGATAATTTCTTTTTCGGCTCTGCCATTTACATAAATCTTACCAAATTTCTCCTGTTGTGACTACCCTCGAGTAATAATATTGAGTAACTCACCTTTTTTGTAGATTGTCCGCTTAATCTCTTGGCCTCCAAGCTTTTGTGAAAACTGTGGCATATCTTTAATTAGTTTCAAGAGTTTTTCTTCTGTCATATTCTCATCAATATCAATCTCATCAATAAACTTTTGGTCTATTAGTATCTTAACCTTAGGAACGGAATTGGCTGTTCCAAAGGATTTTGGCCAGTGAGTCAAGAAGACCGATTCTTTATGGCCAAGATCTGCCCAAAGTTCTTCGGATATAAATGGGAAAGCCGGAGAGAGGGTAACAACTAGTCGTTCCAAAACAGTTTTATTAACGGCTTTTGAGCTATTAAGAGAGTTTACAAAGATCATTGCTTCACTAAGAACCGTGTTTAATCTAAAATCTTTCATCATTGCGTTAATCTTGGTCAAATATTGATCAAACAACGATTCCTGATCATCGTTACTATCATTGCTAACTTTGCTAGTTAGACTATAAAGCTTGATTAAAAACCTATGCACCCCATTAATACCACGAGGATTCCAGTCAAGAGAATTCTCCATCGGCCCTAGAAACAATTCGTAACCTCTTAAGGCATCAGTACCGTAGTGCTCAACCAGGGGATCGGGTGAGACTATATTACCTTTACTTTTACTCATCTTGGCGCCATTCAAGCCAACCATTCCGATATTAAAAAGTTTTTGGAACGGTTCGGGGTTATCTATCTTGATATATTCATGTCTGACTAAAAACCGGTAAACGAACCTGGCGTAAAGTAGGTGTAAGATTGCATGTTCAATACCACCTATGTATAGATCGACTGGGAGCCATTTGGCAATTAACTTTGGATCAAATGGTCGGCTTTGATCGTCTGGTGATAGGAACCTAAGGTAATACCAAGATGAGTCAACGAACGTGTCTAATGTATCTGTTTCAAAGTGCCAACCCTTTCCGTAAAGTTGCTCGGCTCGAGCCCTAAACTCCTTAGAGCGTGAAATTGGACTTTCTCCTCCCGGCTGAAAATCAACATCGGTTGGAAGCAGAATCGGTAGGTGCTCATCCTTAACGGCATGAGGGGTGCCTTCGGGGTCATAGACTATTGGAATAGGGGCTCCCCAGTAACGCTGACGAGAGACTAACCAGTCCCGTAAGCGGTAATTTACTGTTGGTCCGCCAATCCCACGAGCTTCTAAGTCTTTAGCGATCTTATTGGCTGCCTCAATACTTTCTAAACCGTCATAAATACCAGAGTTGACTAACTTGCCATCACCCTCATATGGCAAATCGTCGGCTGACTCCACTACCGGTAAGGTTGGTATCTGATGCCCCTTTGCAAATTCGTAATCCCGTTCATCGTGTGCCGGAACCAACATCAGCGCTCCTGTGCCGTAGTTGGGTAAGACATAATCAGCTACCCAGATCGGAATTTGTTTATGTGTTAGTGGATGTAGAGCGTAGCCACCCGTAAATACTCCCGTTTTAGTTTGGTCAGTGTTTTTCTGTCGGTCTAGCTCAGTTCGTTCTTTGGATTGCTCGACGTACTGCAAAACTGAATTTTGGAACTCTTTGGTAGTAACATTCTCAACGTCTGGATGCTCTGGCGCTAACACTAGAGATGTTACACCAAATAATGTATCTACGCGGGTAGTAAAAACTTTTAATGAAACTTTGTCGGCATGGAATACCACATATGCCCCGTCCGATCTACCGATCCAATTTTTTTGAAGAAGTTTTACATTCTCTGGCCATTCAAGAGTTTCTAGACCGTCCAGTAGCTCTTCGGCAAAGTCGGTAATCTTTAAGTACCATTGGGAGAGTTGTTTTTTAGTCACTTTCATTCCGCACCGTTCGCAACAACCATTAACAACCTGTTCATTAGCCAAAACAGTCTGGTCTTTAGGGCACCAATTAACCCAGGAATTGCGTTTCTCGGCTAACCCATGCTTGAAAAACTGCAAAAATAGCCATTGAGTCCATTTGTAATAACCTGGATCAGAAGTATCTATCGTCTTTGTCCAGTCGTACATCGCACCTATCGCCTTAAGTTGGTTAATAAAGACTGGAATTGTCTTAGCGTTATATTCTTTAGGATGAGATTTGTTTTTAATCGCAGCGTTTTCTGCAGGTAACCCAAAAGCATCAAAACCCATTGGGTGTAAGACAGTCTTGCCTTGCAGACGGTAGTAACGAGCAAAATAATCACTTAAGACGTACCCTCTCCAGTGACCAACGTGTAAACCCTCACCAGAAGGATAGGGGAACATATCTAGACAGTAAAACCCATTTTCAACTTTAGCGGGATCGACTTCGTCTAGTTTCTGCTCCTCCCAAACCTTGCGCCACTTTTTTTCAATTTCTTTGTGATCGTAGCTTTGCATTGTTCAATTGTACCTGAAAATTAGATTTTTTAACCGCTTGCATTTTATATCTAGGGGAGCAATATTAAATTATATAAAGTAGGGGAGGAGGTGAGATAGATGAAAATGTCAGGAATGGATTGGGTGGTATGGATCCTGCTTTTTGTTGGTGGCCTCAACTGGGGGCTGGTCGGGTTCTTTAACTACGACCTCGTTGCCAACATCTTTGGAGGAGGAGATATGACCGCTATGGTTCCACGTGTTATATACGCGCTGGTTGGCTTAGCGGCGTTATGGAGTTTGTTCTCAGTCTTCATGAAGGGGAGCAAAGACAATAGTTCGGTAATGTAGTAACTTTCTAGATCTAGAATGTGGCATAAGCACTGCGAAAGCGGTGCTTATGTTTATACCCTCATAAATGTAGGCAACTACGCCAGATGTAAGCTATGATTAGCCAAGATGTTTATGATTGTCTGGCGCACTCTAAGTAAAGATTTTAGTCGACTAGCTTTGAGCATTGCGGGTGTTAGCCTTTCAGTAACACTTATGCTGACGATGATGGGAATCTATAACGGTTCGCTAATGCGTGATGTCAAATTCATAAAGGAGATAAATACAGATATATTCGTGTTCCCCAAAGGAATTAGTGCCTA
>JAUSEP010000050.1 GCA_030650195.1 Candidatus Berkelbacteria bacterium
GCCACGGTCTCGAAGATAACCGATTTCGAATACCTGACGTAGCCATTGAAGATGTTTCTTATATAAGGTCTTCTGATAGAAAACAATGCTGGCTCGTATTTCATAGCCCAGCCGATAATCACGGCGCGGGACTATTTGAAACATGATGCAGCCGTCTCCATCGAGGAAACCGGCAATATAAGATTTAATTGTTGACGAAAGTTTCACCATAAGTTGACCTTCCCACGGGGTTACCCTTGGTTGCGATCGGTTGCAACCGGAGGGTTTCTCCGTTATGAGTCAACTTTATTAAATCACCTTACGGTGAAGGACCGCAATGTTGTTTACGGTCTGAACCCAGCTCGCGTACCGCTTTAATTGGCGAACAGCCAAACCCTTGGGACGTACTACCGCCCCAGGATGCGATGAGCCGACATCGAGGTGCCAAACTGCGCCGTCTATGTGGTCTATTGGGCGCAATAAGCCTGTTATCCCCGGGGTAACTTTTATCCGATGAGCGACACCACTCTCACACGTTAGTGTCGGATCACTATATCCTACTTTCGTATCTGCTCGACTTGAGGGTCTTGCAGTCAAGCTCACTTATGCTATTACACTTTGAAGCCAGATTTCCATCCTGGCTAAGTGAACCTTTGAACGCCTCCGTTACAATTTGGGAGGCAACCGCCCCAGTTAAACTACCCACCAGACACTGTCCTCTCGTCTTAACCGAAAGTGAGTCACATCTCGCTATTAGGGTGGTATCTCACTGGCGACTCCATCTGACCAAAGTCAGAGTTTCAAAGTCTCCCACCTATTCTGCGCCAACATCAAAATGCAACAATGCCAAGTTGTAGTAAAGCTCCACGGGGTCTTTTCGTCTTGCTGTATGTATCCGGCATCTTTACCGGAAGTGGAATTTCACCGGATCCTTCGTTGAGACAGTATCCAGATCGTTATGCCATTCGTGCGGGTCGGAACTTACCCGACAAGGAATTTCGCTTGAAGTTGTTGCACGTTTTCACGTGGTACGATCATTTCTGTCGTACTCTATCTGTCGCCAGATAGTCCGGACTATATCTTCTTGCTGTTGCAAGCCTGACGTATAGTCTCTGGGGATACCTTTTTGAGGTCTTTCCTGCTGATTGTCTGCACCAAACCGATTGTCACCATTTCTGGTACGGTTGGATACTCAGATGTTCCAGCATTTGGTCAGGTTTTTGTTCTACATCTTCCGGCAATAGAAGTTCGAACAGAGAGGCTCTACCATTGCTGGCATTACTCTCACTATGGCAGTTTATATTCCAACCATAGGACGGTTCATTGTTGTTACTGTTATTACTAACAGGTCAGATCATTTCTGTCTGACTCTGCATATCGCTATGCAGATCGGCCTATATCATCACGCATTGCTGCGTGTTTGGCGTATAGTCTCTGAGGATTGTATTCGCATCTGTGACAGGATTGTCCGTGAAGAGAACTTTCTTTTACCACCACCATTCATGTTTTCTCTTAACGCTAACAACCTTTTCATACCAATGTACGTAAGATGTTGCTTAGCAAAGACCATGTTGGCGATTGCGCAAAAAGTATCAAAGTCTGCTCTCTTTTTGGATTGCAGTTGATATTGGTTAAAGAAGGGAATAACGACATTCTTTAGTCCATCGAGACTACGAATTTCGAAATAACCCACTCCATCTTTACGAAAGCGGATCGTACCGCACCCGAATGCCTGTTGAATTTTTTTCAAAATTCCGGCATCACGTTGCGATATGTTGAACGATAGGGCCACTTTCCAACCAATACCATAACTACGCTCTTTTTTGAAAGAGACATTGAAACTA
>JAUSEP010000063.1 GCA_030650195.1 Candidatus Berkelbacteria bacterium
TAAGTGGTTATCATTTTCGTCGCTAGACGCCTTGGATGAGCTCGCTGTTTGAACAACCATGGTTTTAGCAACTTTTTCATTTGGAGCCGTTATTAGTCGGTCACCAAAGATTGGTACATCTTTTAGCCCCATAATAACTACCGGGGTGGCTGGGCCAGCGGTGATAATTTTTCTCCCCAAATCGTCTTCTAGAACTTTTATTTTTCCGTATGTTCCACCCGTTACCACAACCTGACCAGCACGAAGAGTTCCGTTATATATAAGGACGGTAGCGATTGGCCCACGTTGTTTATCCATATTTGCTTCGATAACAATACCTTCACTTGAAGCCTCGGGATCGGCTTTCAACTCAAGTAAATCTGTGGTTAATATCACCATCTCTAATAATTGATCAACGCCCTTACCGGTCTTTGCCGAAACGGGCACGACAACGGTTTTTCCACCCCATTCTTCAGGTGCTAGATCGTGCTCAACTAGTTGCTGCTTAACTCTATCTACATTTGCTCCAGGCAGATCGAACTTATTAATAGCGACAATCACCGGAACGTTCGCTGTGCGAGCATGATGTAGTGCTTCGAGAGTTTGTGGTTTAATCCCATCATCGGCCGCTACCACTAAAATCACCAAATCAGTAATACTGGCCCCGTGAGCTCGAAGCGCAGAGAAAGCTTCATGACCAGGAGTGTCAACAAAAGTTATTTTTCTCTTACTTCCTTCAGAAGTTTTAAATTCAATTTGGTAGGCGCTAATATGCTGGGTGATGCCACCAGACTCTCCGCCAGCAATATTAGATTGTCTAATAAAGTCTAAAAGGGATGTCTTCCCATGATCGACATGACCCATAATTGTTACGATAGGCGGTCGAGCTACTGAAGATTTTGTATCCGTACTCTTAGTAAAAATATTTGTCGTCAAAACTTCTGGCTCTGCCGTGCAATTAAAATCTTCTACTAATAAAGCTGCCGTATCGTAATCAATAGACTGGTTGATGGTTGCCATAACACCGTTTTTGATTAGTTTACCTATGACGTCCGTGGCGTTAACGCCAATCTTATCTGCCAGTGCGCGGACGGAAATAGATTCCGGAAGTTGGAGAACTTTCTGTTCAGCCATTACTTTGCTTCCTTTGGCTTCTTCGTTTCTGGAACGGTCAGGTCTGCTTCTATAACCACACCGGCTTCAACTGCGTCATCTGCGTCGTTAACAACAGTTAAAGAAACTACTTTGTCACTACCGCTTGAGCGCATGAGTATAACGCCTGAAGCCTGACGTGACAGTCTTTTGACAGAAGCGATCGGAATTCTGATAACTTGGCCCGAGTCAGAAACAATTATCAGATCTTTTGACTGTTTGTTTATAACGGTACCTCCGGCCAACAAGCCTGTTTTAGGCGTTAGTTTTGCAATACGGATGCCGCTTCCTCCACGATGCTGGTTGCGAAATTCTTTAACGTCAACTTTCTTACCGATACCATTTTTAGAAATAACACAAATGGCTTCGGATTCACCTGTTAGAACTGTCGTTTCAATAATTTCATCATCTCCTTTAAGACGCATGCCACGGACCCCTGAGGCACTACGACCCATCGCTCGGGCTTCAGATTCCTTATACAAGATTACTTGACCGTTCTTGGTCATCTGGGCAATTTCGTCGCTACCAGTAGTTCGCTTTACCCAGAGCAAAACATCTTTGGGCTTCAGCCCGATGGCGACTACTCCGCTTTTTCGAACATTTTTGAACGCTTCGGTGGCAACACGCTTTACCACACCAAGCTTAGTAGCAAAGAAGAAGAATCCAGCTCTGCTCTTATCCGACATTGTGATTAATGCCGTAACCTTTTCTTCGGCTTCAATACGGATTAGGTTTGGTAATGCAATGCCTTTGCTCTGACGGCTGGAGGCTGGAATCTCATAGGCCTTAATAGTGAAAACTCTTCCAGCATCAGTAAAGAACATAATGTCGTCGTGAGTTGAAGCAAAAACGATATCTACAACTGCGTCATCTTCACGAGTTTGCATACCGATCACACCCTTACCACCGCGTTGCTGACTTTTATAAGTATCAGCTGGTAATCTTTTAACATAGTTACCGCGAGTTAAACTAATTAAAACTGACTCTTCAGGAATTAAATCTATTGCCGTTAGTTGTCCAAGAGCTTCGGGGCGGATTTCAGTTTTTCGTTCGATATTAAACTTTGCTTTCACTTCTAGAAGCTCATCTTTAATAATCTTTTGGATTCGAGCAGGCTTAGCTAGGATATCTTCCAGATCGGCAATAAGCTTCATCACCGCATCGTATTCGTCATAAATACGCTGTCGCTCAAGATTAGCCAACTGAGATAGGCGCATATCCAGAATGGCATTGGCCTGCAACTCGCTTAATTTGAATTGCTTCATTAATTCGTTCTTGGCCTCTTCACGATCTTTGGAGGCTCGAATTAATTTAATAATGGCGTCGAGATGATCAAGAGCGATTTTGAGACCTTCTAAGATATGGGCTCGGGCTTGGGCAATCTTCAGATCATATTCGGTTCGGCGAGTTACAATTGTAATTCGGTGAGCCAAAAATTCGCTCAAGACTTCGATGATATTTAGTAGGCGTGGTTGAATGCCGTCTACTAACGCCACGAGATTGTAGTGAACTACCGACTGAAGCTCGGTCAGCTCGTAAAGTTGGTTGAGGATCTTTGAAGCCATTGCCCCAACTTTTAGCTCAACAACCACACGAACACCGTCTTTCTGATCAGACTCGTCGCGAAGATCGCTAATACCTTCTATCTTTTTAGACTTAACTAGATCTGCGATATGGGTAACAAAAGTTGCTTTGTTAGTTTGGTAGGGCAACTCGTTAATAATAATACGGTTACGGTTCTTCTCCTCTTGTATTTCTGCTCTACCCCGCACAACAACCCGACCACGGCCTGTCGAAAGTGCTTCTTTAATATCACTCTGGCCGTAAGCAATACCGCCAGTTGGAAAATCTGGTCCCTTAATCAAATCTATCAGCTCATCGATATCTGCCTCAGGCTTTTCTTGTAATAAAAGTAGTCCATCGATAATCTCACCGACGTTATGTGGGGGGATATTTGTTGCTAAACCAACAGCGATTCCTTGCGAACCGTTTATAAGGAGGTTTGGCAAACGAGCTGGTAAGACGACCGGTTCCTTATGGGTTCCGTCGTAGTTATCTTGAAAATCTACTGTATCTTTATCTATATCTGCCAAGAGAGCTTCGGTAGCACTCACTAATTTTGCCTCGGTATAACGCATGGCGGCTGCAGGATCGCCATCCATCGAACCAAAATTACCTTGGCCGTTAACAAGCGGCATTCGCAAGCTCCACCACTGAGCCATGCGAGCCAAAGCTTCATAAATAGAGGAGTCTCCGTGCGGATGATAAAGACCCATAACTTGACCGACAATTTTGGCACACTTTTGGTGTTTGGAATTAGCAGACAAACCCATCTCGCGCATCACATAAAGGATGCGTCGTTGAACTGGTTTCAAGCCGTCGCGAACATCTGGAAGAGCACGGGCGACAATAACGCTCATGGCGTAATCCAGATACGACTCGCTCATCTCGTCGTGAATCTGACGAGGTCGGATAATACCAAAATCTGTGTGTTCAGGAGCCACTTTATGGTTTTTTAAAGAGTCTTTTGGCTCTTCTTCTGGCTGTTCGTTAATTGTTTTTATTTCTTTTTCTTCTGCCATCTTTAAATATCTAGGTTCTTAACTGAAGATGCCCGGTTCTGGATAAAGCGTTTGCGAGGTAGTACGTCCTCACCCATTAAATCGGAGAATATCTCATCGGCTTTTTCGGCATCCTCAACTGTCACTCGCAAGAGCACCCGATTAGCTGGGTTCAAAGTTGTATCCCAAAGTTGTTCTGGATTCATTTCTCCCAAACCTTTATACCTCTGGACGTTAACTCCTACTAAACCAGCATTATCTTTCTTTATTTTTGCAAGGATTTCTTCCCGCTCTGTTTCGCTATGAACATAAGTCACATCTTTTTTGTACTGAACACCGAAAAGCGGTGGTTGGGCAATGTAAAGATAACCCTTTTCAATAATTTCTGGATAGTGACGATAGAAAAATGTTAGTAAAAGAGTTCGGATGTGGGCACCATCAACATCAGCATCGGTCATGATAACAATAAAGTGGTAACGAATCTTATCTACATTCTTCTCTTCGCCAACACCCATACCCATGGCGACGATCATGGATTTAATCTCTTCGTTGATTAGCATTTTATCCAAACGGGCTTTTTCAACATTCAGAATTTTGCCACGTAAAGGTAGGATTGCTTGGAATTTTCTATTACGACCAGATTTTGCACTACCTCCGGCTGAATTTCCTTCGACTAGATATAGTTCGGATTTGGCTGGATCACGCTCTGAACAATCTGCGAGCTTGCCTGGCAAGGTCATGCCTTCTAGCGCACCCTTGCGGACAACAGCTTCACGAGCCGCCTTGGCAGCTAGACGAGCCCTTGCAGATAACGAAATTTTTTCAATAATAGTTCGTGCTTCCGAAGGATGCTCCTCAAACCAACGTTGTAAGCCTTCATTAACCACCGTCTCAACGTGGCCACGCATTGCCGGAGTACCAAGCTTAGATTTTGTTTGGCCTTCAAATTCTGGATCTGGAAGTTTGACTGAGACAACCGCTGTTAATCCTTCGCGGATATCTTCTCCAACAATACCCATATCCGAGTCCTTGCCTGCAAGTTTCTTACCGTATTCTGTAATAACACGGGTAATAGAAGAACGAAAACCAGTTAGGTGGGTTCCGCCTTCGATAGTGTGGATGTTGTTCGCAAAAGTAAAAACATGTTCGTTGTAATCATTCACATATGTTAGGGCGACTTCGATTTGGTTATCGTCAACGGTTTTAGCTAGGTATATCGGTTTATCAATCAGCGATTTCTTATGGCGAACTAGATGACTAACGTAGGAGGCGATGCCGCCCTGAAAATGGAAATTGTAGGTGGTCGGATATTGCTTGTCCTCGGCGCTGACTTCTTCGTCAACACGGCTGTCTTTAACGGCAATGAAAATACCTTTGGTTAAGTAGGCCTGCTGACGAACGTGGTCGATGATAGTTTTGCGTGAAAATGTGGTGCTAGGGAAAACCTGCGGGTCGGCTTCGAAAGTAATTCGCGTTCCCTGCTCGTCGGTTTTACCTACTTCTTTAATAGTATACTTTGGTTTGCCACGCTCATATTCCTGGACGTAGTGTTTGCCGTCTAAAAAGACCTCGGCCTTAAGTTTAGCCGACAACGCATTAACGACTGAAACACCAACTCCGTGTAAACCGCCGGAAACTTTGTAGCCCTCGCCACCGAATTTACCGCCGGCGTGGAGTTTAGTTAAGACTGTTTCCAGCGCCGAAACTTTTGTTGTTGCATGGATATCAACTGGAATACCGCGACCGTTATCTTGCACGGAAACTGTGCCATCTTTGTTCAGTTCGATTAAAACACGGTTAGCATGCCCACCCATCGCTTCGTCCACACTATTGTCGAGGACCTCCCAGACCAAGTGATGGAGCCCTTCGATTCCCGTGCCACCAATATACATTCCAGGTCTTTTGCGAACCGGCTCTAGACCTTCTAGAACAGTAATTTGTTTAGCGGAATATTCTGCTGACATTTACCTTATTTTACCCGAATATATGGAGAAAACCAAGCCAAGAAAAATGGCGAGTCCTAGTTAGGTCCTCGCCTTGAAACGTTCATAGACTACTCTCGCCAGTTCCAGCTCACTTTTCAAACAGAGCCGGACCGGCTGCTTGCCGTGCCATTTCTTCGATGGATGGAGTCGGGTATGTAGCAGCCCTATTTGCGTCAGGTGACGCAGTTGCATTACAGTTAACCCAGAAACCTCTAACGCTTCCCTGAACCCTACCCACTGATCTTCTAAGGCCAGCGGGCTAGTGTGAATGGTGTCGGAGAGTTCTTTTACCCAGCTTCTCAACGAGGTGGGATTGGGTGGTTGGCTTGGGTAGCGCTTTTCTCTATTTTGTGAGTTTTTAGCGATCTCTCTACATTTTGCACTACAGACCCTGGAGATTCTGGTCTTTGGCAAAAATACCTGGCCGCAGACCTCGCAGTTTCTTTCTTCCGTGTTAAGCAGATAGGCCAACTCCGCCAATCCCTCTTCGGTCAAACGAAACTTCCGATAGTGCAGACGGTGAACCGCCTCTTTGCAGATAGTATCGTAAATGCTGTAAGCACTTCGGTGGAGAATTTTAACCGCTTCGTCGAGAGTAATCCCAATCACCTCGATTTCTTTTCTAACCACCAACCTCACCGTCCTGCGTTCGACTCCGAGCAGCTGGGCAATCTCTGCGCATGTTCGTCCTTCGAAAAACATCCGGCTGATCTCCGCCAGTAGTTCGTGATGATGACTTTTAGGGGGAAGCCATCCAGCTCGTACGAGCGTATTTAGATACTGATAAGTAATGTTCAGTGAAAGACCACACTTTTGTGCGATCTGTTTCGGAGTTAACGACTGTGAATAGACCAACAATATCTTATCAAGAGTAGCTAATCTACTTCCTCTGATCCGGAGCGGTTTGATATCGAATTTCTCCCAATCAAACTCCTCTCTCACACACATTTCTATGTAAGTAACGAGTAGTAGCTTCGAGTATTCAAGACGTCCGTGTGCCCACCCGCGAGGTAGGCTAAATGGTGATTCTACTTCTACGCTCACGATGAGCCTCCTTATTGTGGGGTCCAAGGACGCAAAATTACGTCAGGGTCATAGTAGCAATTCTTCTTGGCGAAATCAATAAGTTAGCCCGTAATTCTCTCGACAACTGTTTCTACCACTTGTTTGAACTGGACGACGTCAAACTTCATCGCGTGGCTACGAATTTTTTCGGGGTCGTATTTTTCTGGTCTGAAGTCTTCCAGTGTGGCGACAAGAGATTCTACCGTTTGACTTGTGAAAAATTCGCCAGTAACGCCAGCAACGACCGATTCCAACGCTCCGCCTTCACCATAGGCAATTACCGGCCGGCCGGAAGCCATTGCTTCTAGTGGCGTAATGCCGGCGTCTTCTAAGGGCGGGAAGACAAAAGCAATACATTTGGAGTAGAGCTCAATTAACTCTTCGTCGCTTACTCGTCCAGTGAATTCCACCGTTGGTCCTGCAATTTTCTTAAGAGCATCTAGTTTCGTGCCACCACCAACAATTTTCAGTTTTATTCCAAGTTCATTAGTGGCCTTAATTGCTAGATCTGTTCGTTTATACGGTTCCTGACGACCAACAACCAAAAAGTAGTCGCCAATTTCTTTAGAAATTTTGAATCGTGAGCAATCTACTGGCGGGAACATTACTTCGTCTGGATTACGCTTGTAATACTTGCGCGTTCTTTCTGCGATATATTGAGAATTAGCAATCAGATAATCCGGTCTTTTGGCGGCCAAAAGATCCCATTTTTGTAAAAATTTTACAATTAATTTAACTATCGGCTGACCAATTAGGGGTAAAGGAATCGGGGCGGACGCAATATAAGAATCTTTATCACTCCAAAGGTATCGAGTTGGTGTATGGAGGTAACAAATGTGTTTTGTTTTGCCTTTAGTAATCGCTCCTTTGGCGTAAGCTGACGAATCTGACAAAACAACGTCGTAACCCGACAAGTCAAAAGATTCGATCGCTCGGGGCATAAACGGTAGCCAGTACTTAAAGGACTTTGGCATTCCAGGAAAATTTTGTAAAAAACTGGGAATTATTTTCCTTCCTGGTAAAAATTCATCAACAATTTTTTGGTCGTAATTAATCACGTAAATTGGTGCTTCGGGATAAATTTCACTGAAAACTTTTAGTACATACTCTCCTCCACCCCAGGTATTTAGAAATTCGTGTACCAGAGCGATTTTCATTACTCTGACTTAGCCAGTGACTGTCGAATTAAGTAAATAAAGGTGGCTAAGATGATACGCAAGTCAAACCAAATCGACCAGTTTTCGATGTAGTAAAGATCGTATTTAACTCGATCGGCAATGGGAGTATTGCCTCGAGCACCGTTAATCTGTGCCCACCCAGTCATTCCAGATTTAACATGATGTCGTTTGAGATAATCTGGTAACTCTTGAGAGAATTGGGCAACGTACTTGGGTTGTTCTGGGCGTGGTCCGACAATACTCATCTTGCCGACTAACACGTCCCAAAGTTGGGCTAATTCGTCCAGATTTGTTTTGCGCAGTATCCGACCAGCCGGGGTAATACGGGGGTCTTTTTCTTCGTTACTTGACCAACCTTTGTACTGAGGAAACTTGTCGTCACCATCGACGTACATACTGCGAAATTTATGAAGAAAGAATTCTTTGCCATCTTGGCCGATTCTTTTCTGGCGGATAATTCCCGAACCAGTAGAAACCTGACTAATGATAAAGAGTAAAAGCAATAGCGGAGAGAGAATAATAATAGAAGGGATGACAATGACTAAGTCCAAAAGTCTTTTATAAACACGTCCCCAACCCTCGAGTGGAGTTCGACGGAAAAAAAGTACGGGGCTACCCGCTAGGGTTCCTATCTCCACATTAGTTGAACGGACCGTACTTAAGCTTGGTACTAGCACAAACTGGGTATTAGTTCTGTCTGCCCAACTAATAACTGAAAGCATTGATGCCTCGTCAAGAACGTTATCTGGTACTACTAACTCATCAACTTGCCCGGGCTCTAGTTTTATAAGTTCAGATAGATAATCACTTTTAATAATTTTGCTTAGATGACGCCCGTGTTTCTCCTCTATCCGAAAACTGTGTACTAGATTCTCGTGATTCCCCGAGACCAACAATACGGAATGGATTACTCCTATGCCCTGGCGACGCAGTATTCCGACAGTAGCGCTTAGAACCAACTTACAAATTATACAAAAGAGGCTGGTGAGACCGACGCCGTAGACTATTAATAGTCGGGGGAAGTTCTGCGCCTCGGGTGATCTGCTCAGATACAAGAAGATCATGAAAGCTCCCCAACCCGACAGTAGACCTATTAACAGACGGCTAATAGCACTCCAGCCAGTTGGTAATGAACGGTGGTTGTACAGACCTTGGCTTGCAAGAAAGATTAGCCAGGCGGGAGCGGTCCACCATAATAGTTTCAAATAATTAGCAAATGGTAATAAATAGATATCTCCACCATCGGAACGTAGTTTGTAGGCCAAGATCATCGCCACGACAATTGCAACGGCATCTAGGACGACCGCAAGAATCGCTAAAGTAACACTGAATTTTCTCATGTAAAGATATTGTACACCAGAAAACCGCTCTTTCGAGCGGCTTCCCTTGCTTGTAACACGCGTGTTAAAGCAACTACTAACGAGCCTTACGCAACATTGGGAGACCTGTGCGAGCGTTCTCCATTACTTCGTAACCTGCTGGAATTGCGTCAAGGGCGCCCGGTCGGACGTCTTGAGCGAAGAAATAGATGGTCTGTTGGCGACCGCCACGCAGGGTAACATCTCGGGAGTGTAGGTAGTAAGTCTTACCAGACTTTGCTGATACTTTGCTAAATGCCATGCTTCTCACCTCCTTCCCTAAAGTTTTTTATTTTTAACTTGTGGTACAGCAAACCAGTACCGTACCTGATATATATTACTAACTACCCCTGATGAACCTGTCAAGAGGAAAAAGGTTTTTACAGGTTCAATTACCTATAAAAAAGCCCCGGACGCGTTGGTACGCCCGGGTAGGTTTTCTGTGGTCAGTTTGGCTTCTGTCGCTCTGGAAGCGACTCGATCTTACGTCGAGCTGCTTTTCGGCTTGTAACTATCCATACCAGTTCCGCTAGTTGAAAGTACCAACGCGAACGTTTGTTCGGATCTGGTCGATTAAAGCCGAAGACCTTATAGCGAACTCTGTTATGTAGGCGCCAGGCCAAGTACCTTGTTTTCAGCCTGCGAGCCTTGTCGCAAAACAGCCACAATCCATCATCTGGATATTCCTTTTCCGTAAAACGGAATCCGCTCTCGACGATCGAAATCGTTGAGGTAGGACTTCTATCTAGAAAGATTGGAAGATAAATGCAAAGGGCAGTCAAACGCTTCTCGACCTCTTGCGCGAGCGAGTCACACTCAACGACTTCGTTTCTTGACATCATTCCGCCCGGCACACTGATTGCCGAGATCAACCAGTGATGTTCTTCGATATACTTGATGACGGCGGCCAGGTACTCTTCTAAACCAGCCATCTCTTCCGGAGTCCTCGTCGTCGGGTCCCATGGACCGTACGGATGAATTTGCACGACATATTTTTTCAAGACCTCCCCTCCTGTTGCGGGTTTGAGGCAATTCTATATTAAGGTGACCCAGAAATCAAGGGGTTAAGACGCGATTTTAAAAAAGCCCGGGTCGGACGTAATTGCTTCGCCGACTTGGCAGAACAAAAACGGACGCGCTCGGGTACAAACCGTTACCCTCCGAACAGTCGAGATTCCGACTCAGAAACGGCGATGATAGCCATCTGAAACCGATCGTTACCACCAAGCAGTGTTCCGCAGGTAGTAATGGTAACCCTATGACTTTTCCATTTATTACGGTGCGGATCTTTCAAAGCTCCTTGCTGTAGACATAGCGCGGTACTGAGACCCGCCAGCTTTTTGAACCGACCAATCAATGCCAAGTGGCAAGAGCCTGCGAATAGCACGGTCTCGGGAGCATTAGATGGCATTCTCAGGAAAAACAAAGCAGAGTCATCTTCAGATTCGCACGGGATTACACAGGCGGTGGGTACGTCGTTGTCAATAATTCGTGAGATTATTGAATCAGCCAGTTCGACTATACTATCTGAATCGCACGTGACCTCTGAACTTGGATGTTTAAACCTAATCAACACGGTGCGCCTCGCTTTCCGGATTACCGGAGTTTGGATGAGAACATTATAGTAGTTACTAGCAGTGAGTCAAAGGATTCTTGGACAATTTTCAGGTAGAATGGCGAAGATGAAATTTGAACTAAATGCCAATGTCACGCCGGCAGGCGACCAACCAAAAGCGATTGAGGCGCTGGTCAAGGGAATCAATAAAGGCCTGAAACACCAGGTTCTTTTGGGAGTCACGGGATCTGGAAAAACCTTCAGTGTTGCCAATGTTATTGCCCAGGTTCAAAAACCAACCTTAGTAATAGCTCACAACAAAACCTTGGCCGCCCAGTTGACTAGCGAGTTTCGTCATTTTTTCCCTAAAAACGCCGTTGAGTACTTCGTTTCTTACTACGACTACTACCAACCCGAGGCATACATGCCTAATTCAGATACATATATAGAAAAAGAAGCTCAGATTAACGATGAGATAGATCGATTACGTCATGCCGCAACACAGGCACTCCTAAGTCGGAAAGATGTTATTATCGTTGCCTCTGTATCGTGTATCTACGGTTTAGGTTCGGCCGAAGAATACCAGAAAGCGACTCTGGTTCTAACTAAAGGCGATAAGGCTGACCGTGACGCAATTTTAGACAAGCTGGTCTTTCTCCAATACCAACGTAACGACGTCGAACTAGCACGAGGAGATTTCCGTGCTCGGGGCGAGATTATCGAAGTCATGCCATCTAACGCCACGAAACTAATACGCATTAAACTTGATGGTGATAGTGTTGCAGACATTCAAGAAATAGATCACGTCACAGGTACTATTACAGCCACTCCAAGGTTTGTAGTAATTTATCCTTCTCGCCACTTTGTTACCCCTCCAGATAAGATAGAAGGAGCTCTTTCTTCAATTGAAGAGGAACTCAAAGATCGCCTGAAAGTACTAGAAAAAGACAATAAAGGTATTGAGGCAGATAGATTAGCTCGTCGGACTCTTTATGATATGGAAATGATCCGTGAAGTTGGTTACTGCAACGGAATAGAAAACTACTCTCGACATTTTGATGGTAGGGCACCAGGCGCCACCCCGAATACCTTAATGGATTACTTTCCTAAAGGTTTTCTAACTATTATTGACGAGTCACACGTGACAGTTCCCCAAATCGGAGGGATGTTTAATGGCGACAAGGCTCGTAAAGAAGTTTTAGTAGATTACGGTTTCCGCTTACCTTCCGCTAAAGACAACCGGCCTTTACGTTTCCCGGAATTTGAGAAAAAAGTTGGCCAAACAATTTATACTTCCGCTACTCCAGGTAACTATGAACTGGAAAAAACAGAACAAACCGTCGAGCAGGTCATCCGTCCAACCGGTCTTGTTGATCCAGAAATAATTATTCGACCTCTAGATAACCAAGTCGGAGACTTAATGGAACGAGCAAAAGAACGTGTTAAACGTGAGGAGAGAGTGCTCGTAACAACCCTAACAAAAAAAATGGCTGAAGATTTGACCGACTACTTCACCGAACAAGGTATCCGAGTCCGATATCTACATTCTGGTATCGAAACATTAGAGCGTATAGAAATTTTGCGTGATTTACGTAAAGGAACTTTTGATGTTCTAGTCGGAGTTAACCTTCTACGAGAGGGTCTGGATTTGCCAGAGGTTTCTCTTGTGGGAATATTAGATGCTGACAAGGAAGGATTCCTACGTTCTGACCGGAGCTTAATCCAAACAATTGGTAGAGCCGCCCGTAATGTTCAGGGTCAAGTAGTTCTTTACGCCGACAACATTACTGGAAGTTTGAAACGAGCAATCGATGAGACTAACCGCCGCCGAACTATTCAAGAAGCACATAATAAGAAACACCACATCACCCCAACTACAATTTCTAAAGAAATAACATCGATAGTTGAACAAGAGCTCTCTGAATCTGTTGGTTTAGATAGAATCGAAACTCAATTAGCTAAGTCCAACATTGAATCTTTGATTAAGGACAAAGAGCGCCAGATGAAACTTGCGGCACAAGAATTGCAGTTTGAGCTAGCAGCAATCCTTCGAGATGAGGTTATCAAGTTGAAAAAAATGCAGAAATCTCGTCAGGATATTAAAAAAACTTTTGATTAAATATTTAAAAGAGGCGACCCATGTCGCCTCTTTGTTTGTCTCAACTCTCTTCCTTGTCATGGCCATCCTTCTTAGGTGACCGAAGTACGTCATCAAGTGACCCCGAGCGTAGGACTTGGTCCACTGGTTTATCGACCGGTGGCACAAACCCGACTTTTTCTCGACGCCGGATATCGTCTCTGGAAGAAATGTTGGGAGCTGGCTGGTTCTGTTTAGAATCATCCATGCTTCACACTCCTCAGTATCGACTGTTGCATAATTCGAATATCTTCGGGATCTGGATCGTCGCCCAAGAGCGCTTGCCAGCCGTAAACATCGAACTGTGACCCGTAAATTGTAGCCCATTTGGGCTGAATGTCAACCCCCTTGGACCAAGAAGGAAGATGACGGATCTCTTCGCAGTACTCAAGCATCTGATCCCAGTCTTTATGGTTATTATCATTCTTGTCAGGATTTTCTTCTTCGGGTGGTCCATCATCAAATTCAAAAAGGCGATTACTGTCCAAGGAAGTTTTCGCTGCACTCTTGATCTGAGTAGGAATTACTAAACGAGTTGACGGCAAGGGGAGATAAAACAACATATCGATCTTTCCTTCTGTGTCCCAGTCTGATGGGGGTAAAGAAACATTGAGACGAGCGGCATGACCAATTCTAGCTGCCTTAACCGCACCGTAAAGACCAGACAGAACGATGCTCGCCTCGCTCGTAGCTACCCAGGAAGATATATAACCTTTTTGGAAGGTAGTGTTAATGAGGTCTACAAGTGCTGTTGCCATCGAGGGCTCAATGCCGGAGTTTGGGCCAATTCGGTTGTCTGAACCCATCGGAGTATCTTTGAAACGGAGCAGTGACCAGATGGCATCAGCATGCCATTCAGCGGCTTGACGAAAAACTTCGGGATTTGGCTCGGCATCGCTGCCGGCTTTAATTTGGTCGACAAAACGCTCTTCGTAACGGGCCTTTTTCCCAGGAAGAGGATTTTTTTGGCGATTTCGTAGGATCGTGGCGTTGTTATCGACGATTTTTGCAGGCAGAGTACCAAAAACGTCATTCACTCGCATGAGTGCGGCTATAACCTCTGGTTCTTCAGCCCGATATTCCTTCTCTGCATGCTCTTTATTGAGAAGGTGCTGTCCAGCGATCTGGGCTCGAAAGTCCTCCCAACCGTGATGCTTCTGTTCATCGTAAACTGCTTGCCAATGATTGATTAGCTTGCCTGTTTCGTCAGTAAGATATTCAAAATCGGTAGTTTCTATATTTGAGTCTGGGTTTGCGGCAGACTCAAATAATTCTTCTGGGCGGGGCTGTGACTCTACAAGCGTCATACGATCAATTTATCAAAGTTAGAACAATCAAGCAAAGAGCTTTGTTTACCTAATAGTGATGAAAGTTTTTCGGTATTTGTCTGGTACAATGGCTAGATGTCTCAAGACAGAATCTTCATTAAGGGTGCCAGAGAACACAATCTCAAAAATATAGATCTCGAGTTACCACGAGAGAAATTGATCGTGTTCACGGGACTCTCTGGATCAGGTAAGTCAAGTTTAGCTTTTGACACAATTTATGCAGAAGGTCAACGACGTTACATGGAATCTCTTTCATCATATGCTAGACAATTCCTTGGGCAAATGGAGAAACCTGACGTTGATTATATCGAAGGGTTATCTCCAGCAATTTCAATTGATCAGAAAGCTAACTCTCATAACCCTCGCTCAACTGTCGGTACGGTAACTGAAATTTATGATTATTTACGTTTGTTGTTTGCTCGTATCGGTATCCCCTACTGTCCAAACTGTGGTCGGGTAATTTCTCGTCAGAGTGTCGATCAAATGACAGATTTAATTACTGGACTACCTGAAGGAACTCGAATTAGTGTTTTAGCACCAGTTGTACGAGGTCGCAAAGGTGAATATCACCAGTTGTTACATGATTTA
Organism: Candidatus Berkelbacteria bacterium; assembly: GCA_030650195.1. GTDB lineage: Bacteria > Patescibacteriota > UBA1384 > 2-12-FULL-50-11 > 2-12-FULL-50-11 > JANLIQ01. The sequence continues at coordinate 14,887 of JAUSEP010000063.1, forward strand.
TATAAAGGAGGGTTCGGTACCGTTCGGGTTAACGGTGAGATATTTAGTTTAAGCGATAAGATCGAGCTCGATCGTTACAAGGCACATAGTATTGAAGTCCTTATTGATCGACTGATTATCGGTTCCTCAACACCATCACGACTAACTGAAGCAATTGAGTCGGCGATGAAACTAAGCAAGGGGTTAGTTATCGTTACTCAGGAAGATAAAGAAGACGAAATTCTTCTAAGTGAGGATTTAGCTTGCCCGTACGATGGTTTTAGTCTAGGTGAGGTTAGTCCACGCTCATTTTCTTTCAACTCTCCGTATGGAGCGTGTGAAGATTGTCATGGTTTGGGATACCGTAAAGTTATTACCGAAGATCTTGTTATGCCTGATCCAACGAAATCTATTATTGAGGGTGGGATTATGCCCTGGACCTATTCTGGAGTAAATTACTACGGAATTCTACTAAAGAATGCCGCTGAATATTTCGATCTGCCTATAGATACCCCTATCAAAGACCTAGACAAAGACAAATTGAAAAAAATTCTTTATGGCACTGGAACGCCGCTACGCTTAACCTTGCGTTACTTCTCGGCTGGAGTTGCCCATCATTTTGCCGTTGGCTTTAACGGCCTCATTCCCCACCTGGAGAAACGTTATAACGAAACTGATTCTGACCACGTCCGGGAAGAGATAGAGAAATACATGCTCGCCAGCCCCTGCCAAAGCTGTAAAGGAGCTAGATTAAAACAAGAAGCATTAATATTCAAAGTTGGTCAGAAAAATATTGCCGAAGTAACACAATTAACGATCGAAAAAGCTCGGGAGTATTTTTCCTCTCTAAAACTTACGGCTCGTGAGAAATCTATCGTAGATAAAGTTAACTTAGAAATTACTAGTAGGTTAGAGTTTCTCTCTAAGGTTGGGTTAGACTATCTAACGCTTGATCGTTCGGCTACAACGCTTGCTGGAGGGGAGTCTCAAAGAATTCGACTTGCCTCACAGATCGGTTCTGCATTAGTTGGAATTTTATATGTATTGGATGAGCCAACAATAGGTCTTCACCCAACAGATAACGCTAAACTAATCGAAACACTCCACCGTCTTCGAGATCTAGGCAATACCGTAATTGTTGTTGAACACGACGAAGAAACAATGAGAGCAGCAGATTTTCTTGTAGATATCGGGCCAGGGGCAGGTGAGCACGGTGGCGAGATTGTTGCCAGCGGTACATTTGATGAAGTACTTAATAACCCCAAGTCTATTACTGCACCGTACTTACGCGGTGAAAAAGCCCTTATTGTTCCAGAGCGTCGTGAAGTTTCTAAAGGCCATAAAATGCTTACAGTTCACGGAGCAAATGAAAATAATCTTAAAAAAATTACTGTTAATTTTCCTCTTTCACGATTTATTGTCGTTACTGGTGTTTCTGGTTCAGGAAAATCTACCTTAATTGCTGAAATTTTGAGTAAAGCCGTTAATCGCCGGATGGGTCATGGCACTCTAACGCCTGGAGCACATGAGGGGATTAGTGGTGTCGAATATATAAACAAGATGATTGAGATCGATCAGTCCCCTATCGGCCGAACTCCGCGAAGTAACCCCGCAACGTATACTAAGGCTTTTGACCCGATCCGTCAGCTCTTTGCCGCTACCCCTGCCGCCCGTAGTCGTGGTTATAAGCCTGGACGTTTTAGTTTTAACGTCATTGGTGGTCGCTGTGAGAACTGCCAGGGAGATGGGCAAATTAAAATAGAAATGAATTTCTTACCGGATGTGTATATTACTTGCGACGTTTGCAGAGGAACTCGATTTAATCGTGAAACGTTGGAAGTGATGTGGAAAGGTAAGAATATCTCACAAATATTAAACATGACGATAGATGAGGCATCGGAATTTTTTGCCAACATCCACACAATTGCCGACAAATTTAAAACAATGCAGAAGGTTGGGTTGGGTTATGTTCGCTTGGGTCAAAGCGCCACAACATTATCTGGCGGTGAAGCACAGAGAATAAAATTAGCAGCTGAGCTAACGAAACGTGACACAGGAGCAACTCTCTATATTTTAGATGAGCCAACAACAGGATTGCATTTTGCTGATGTTGAAAAACTCCTTGCTGTGTTACAAACCTTAGTTGATAGGGGCAATACCGTTGTTGTTATCGAACACAACTTAGATGTAATTAAATCCGCTGACTGGCTGATCGACCTTGGTCCTGGTGGTGGTGAGAAAGGTGGCGAAGTCGTTGCTAAAGGAACACCAGAAGAAGTTAGTCAGAATAAAAACTCACTAACCGGTCAGGTATTAGACAAAGTCCTCTTTGGAAAGAAAGTTAGTCCGTAATCCCGACCTTTGCCTTGAGTTTGGCAAATCCTCTTCGTGCCTATCGAGTCGGTGAATCTGAAACAATCGCTCCTAGTCAAGCCGTTCTAACGATGATATAACTTTGTCCATTTTCGTCAAAAATTCGTCCTTGGTTAGTATTAGGTCGACCTTGCTTTCGATTCTCTCCAGCCGGTCGTCGTGCTCTAATAACTTTTTACTTACAAAATCCAGATCCATGATTTTAATATGGCTAGTTCCAAATTAACATCAATAGAAAAAGGAGCGTTAGTGGGGAACGCTCCAAACGGACCAAGCTGAACCGACCGCAATTAAGATTAGGAACAATACAAGGATGACGATAAGCCACCACGGCCATTTAAATTCGCCCTGTGACTTTGAGTGATGATCACACATCGGAATCACCTCCGAAATGATGTAAGACGAATGTAGCACAATTTGGGGTAACGAAAAACGGCAGTGCCTCATAGCTCTGCCGTTTTGGATTTTTGACAAAGTCTCGCCTCCTTTTGAAACTTGTCTGCGGTTGTCAGTGACGTTTTCTTGCACTTACTACTACGGCTACCCCATCGGGATAGTGATCTTTGAATCTGCGCCCATGTGCCGAGCGCTAATTGTGGGATACCGACGACGGAGTTCGATGGTCTTATCCATCAGTTCCATGCCAGTTTCGAGTTCGCGCAGAGCACGAGATTGAAAAGTCTCCCAATCTCCGGTTAGGACGGCCCAGACGCGGGCTGTCATCGATCGTCGGACATTGTCACGGTGCTTATTGGCCAATCGCTGGATCTCTGCCACTCGGCTAATCCCGGCAAAGTTCCAACAGCTCTCCTCCTCATCAGTCTCGACTAGCAACGAGTCGTCACAATATCTTTCGACGTCATCAACGAACTTCAGCTCTCGAGCAGTGATTTCGTCGAATGGCTGGAACTGGACGCAAATCCAGTACCAGACTGATCGTAAAAATTCTTTAATTCGTCCCATTCTCCCCTCGCTCCTTAGTCTCGCCCACTGGTTAAAGTCGGTAAGACAGTTAGAGGGACGATGATTGGCTAGGGCCATTCATCGTCCCGGACAAGTCAGTCGTCCTGCTGGTCGTAGCGCCGCGTTTTTTGATCGAGGCGCTTTGTACGACGATCCTTCATTGGACCGGCTTTTCGTAACCGACCCTGAATCGCTTCGACCCGCGCCTTATCAGCTGGGTCGGTTTTTTTCCTCTTGCTCATATGCGCCTCCTTCAGTGCCGATGGGCTAATTCGTTGCGAACGAACGTTAAATTCGATCGCTCCTTTCAATCCAGAACTATTTCACTTTTGTTGGCTGGCCTATTGCGAATTGCAGGATGCCAGTTGCTTGTTAGCGGTTACGGACTGAAAGGAGTAATTGTTAATGTGGGTTGTTGTTGATCGTGGCTCGTTAGACTCACGTTCTCACAACCAAATGTATCTCAACGATACGCGCAAATAGTACCATATTTAACTAGATTTGTCAATGAGTATGGCCTATATTTCTGTTTCACGTAAAACAAACTTTATGTGGTAAACCGCAAAAAAACTAGTTTCGTAGCACAGTACGTCGATTATATATTAGATAATTAAGAATATAGTATTACCCTGTAATCAGAAGCACCAGAATAGTGTACATTCACCATATATGGTATAAGAATATACGGTGTCGGCAGAGGAGCCCGACGCCGCTTCTTGTTTTCCAGAGACAGGAGAGGACGTGCGCCTGCGACGGCGACACCAGACTGATCCGATGACCAATCTTCTACAACATGGTAGTATTACTCCCGTCATATGGCAAGCCCTATATCAGACAAAGTAAAAATCCTCCCCAATAAACCTGGGGTATATTTATTCAAAGACGAGCTCGATAACGTGCTCTATGTTGGTAAAGCAAAAAATTTAAAGAGTAGGGTAGGTAGCTACTTCACAAGTGATCACTTAGATAGGCCCTGGATTGCCGTAATGATTAAATTAATTAAAGATACCGAAACTATTGTCGTTAATAACGAGTTAGAGGCCTTAATCCTAGAAGCGACCTTAATTACCCAACATCAACCAAAATTTAATCTTAAACTAACCGATGATAAGTCTTATCCTTTTATAAAGCTTACGGTTAACGAGCCCTTTCCTCGCTTCCAGGTCGTTCGGAAGCGACTTAAGGATGGATCAAGATACTTTGGACCCTTCTTATCTGCTTGGTCAGCTCGTCTAACATGCGAATTCTTGCGACGTATTTACGGGGTTCATATTAGCAACAAGCAACTCGCTATCGGACACGATCATCCTTGCCTAAACTGTCAACTCGAAGGGAATAAGTGTCCTTTAGCTAACCAGATTTCAAAAGAAATATATGACTCTCAAGTAGAAAAGGCTATTAGTTTTCTTCAAGGCAAGAGAATGTCTTTGACTAAAGATATTGAAAGTAGAATGTCCGAAGCTTCAGAGAACCAAAACTTTGAGTTAGCTACTAAGCTACGTGATCAGCTACATGCAGTTCTCCATACGACAACCAATCAAGACGTTGTTGGCTCAACTAATGAAGACTTTGATGTGGTAAGTGCCACCAAGGCTAACTCAAGAGCTGTCGTCACCCTGATGTCGGTACGTTCAGGAACGTTAAACGGACAGAAACAGTTCACTTTCTTCGTTACAGCCAATCAAAGTACTAGCGAGATAATTAGGCAATTTATTTTAAATTTTTACCGGAGTTTCCAAGCCATTCCTTCGCTAGTAGTATTATCTGAAAAAATCGACGACCAGAAGTTAATTGAATCTTGGCTTTGTAATACTTTTGGACATAAAATCGAACTACGAGTTTCCAAAAGAGGAGAAAAAATAGACTTTGTCGCATTAGCAACGAAAAATGCCCAATCTAAACTTGAAAGTATTTTAGTTAATGACGGTACTGATTTTACCTCTTTAATCGCCCTTAAAGAGCTTCTAAACTTACCTGAACTACCGTTACGGATAGAAGCCGTAGATATATCAAACCTTGGTGCTAGCGAACCAGTAGGCGCAACGGTCTGTTTTATTAATGGTCAACCAGATAAAAACGAATATCGCAGATATAAGATAAATTCCGTTAAAGGACAGAATGATTTTGCCATGATTGGTGAGGTAACGGCTCGACGTTTCGCAGATACCTCTCGTCCACTACCCGACTTGTTTATCGTAGACGGAGGACCAGAACAATTAAACTTCGCTTTAGTCGGATTAGAAAGAGCTGGACACAAACCTAAAACTATCATTTCTCTTGCTAAGAAGCCTGATCGGGTATTTCTGCCCCATAAAAAGAAACCTGTACCCGGCACCAGGGGACATAAAGGCCTTCTGCTACTTGCTCGAATTCGTGATGAGGTACATCGTTTTGGAATTACTTTCCAACGTTCTCGTCAAAGAAAAAAGAGCCTTAAAACCCTTGACGACTAATCAATAAAGTAGTAGTATCGCCAAGTTCGACCAAAGATTTATCCTGCACCTCGAGCCGAAGGGCGAGTGAAGCGCTTGCTCAATTAGGAGCTGAAATGGTCGAAAAGCGCGACCGGTATGAGGAGCCCTGCGGGGATTCAAAACCGGGCGGATCCATTAGGAAACGCGAACCTCATCCAAGCCCCTCCCTACATTTTTTCTTTCAGGGAGGGGTTTCTGCTATACCCTTAACGAAGTCTGGTAAATCTATTACCAAAAGCCAGGATGTTGATTCCTAGTATTACAAAGAAAATTCCAATTAGGATACCAACAAGTTGGGGGAATATCATAACCAAAATACCAAAGGCAATTGCTAATGCGCCTGTAATTTGTAGTGGATTCATTGGATTATCGTACAGCCATCGTAATGAAAAATCCAGCGAAAACCATTGACGTTTTGAGGAGATAGTGGCACCCGACCCCCACCAACACGGTGGGGGTCGTCTCGTATACCAGGGTTGACAACTTGGCCTCCAAGACTTTTTTATGACAAAATACCTTTATGTCGCAAATCAACAAGACGTATATTATCAACGCCCCAATTGAAAAAGTTTGGCAAGCTTTAGTAGATCCAAAGGTGATTAGCGCATGGAGTGATGCTCCAGCCAAGATGAGTGAAGTCGTTGGTTTTGAATTTGAACTTTGGGACGGAGATATCACAGGCTCTAATTTAGAGGTAGACCGACCAAACAGATTAGTCCAAGAGTGGGGCTACGGAGACTGGCCCAAACCCTCACAAGTAACTTTCGAACTTTCAACAATCGACGACCATACCGAAGTCAAACTAACTCAAACAGGACATCCTGAAAAAGAAGAAAAGGACCTAAAAGAAGGTTGGGATATTTATTATCTCGGAGAAATTAAAAAATACTTAGAAGGAGGTAACTAATTTTATGATTACAGCAGAAATAAACTATTGGGTAGTACTAGTATCTGCAGTTGCTGGTTTTGCAATTGGTAGTGTTTGGTATATGCCCCGGGTGTTTGGTGCTTCTTGGATGGCGATGGTTGGGAAAACCGAAACTGATGTTAAGACCGGTTTCAACACTAAGATGTTTGGTAAAACTTTCCTTGCTACGCTTGTAATGGTGTATGTCTTAGCTCACTTCGTAGATTATATTGGGGCAACTACTATAGGAGAGGGCGTAACTACCGGTATCTGGGTCTGGCTCGGCTTTGTAGCCACAACAATGTTCATTAACGCCCTCTACGAAAACAAACCTCTTAAACTCTGGGCAATCAACGCTGGCTACCAACTAGTAGTACTAGTAGTAGCAGGAGCGATCCTAGCCGCTTGGGCGTAGCTAACTCTTCCTTAGTTTCCTAAGAATTTCTACGTTTTTCTGGTCAGGTCCTTTGTCTTCAAATCCTGGAACTTCCAGATAGCTAGAAAGTCTAGTCCAGCGAGGATCGTTAAGTATGAAACCGAAAGGTTCTGCCCCTAGATATCCTTCGCCAATGTTTTCGTGTCTATCTCGCTTAGCACCTAGATCAAATTTCGAATCATTAAAGTGCCAACAAAAAACTTTATCTAAACCGATAAGACTCTCCACTTTTTCGACGTATTCTTCGTATCCTTCCTTACTTCTAATGTCGTAACCTGCCGCAAAAGCGTGACAAGTATCTAAGCAGACCCCCACTCTAGATTTATCAGACGAGGCGTTCACAAGCCAGGCTAAATCCTCGAGTTTTCCTCCAATCGTTGACCCAGCTGAATTCTCATAAATCAGCATTGTTTCTGATGGGGTCTCAGCTAGAACCTCACTAATAACTTCCTTAACTTGGTTCTGATTTCCAAACTCCCCGTTAGTGTATGATCCAGGGTGGAATATGGTTCCGACAATTCCAACTTTCGAAGCCAAACGCAACGTTTCAACTAAGGCTGTTTTAGTTTTAATTACATTTGCTTCATCGCTCCCTGCTAAATTGGTTAAGTAGATGCCGTGAAATATAACCTGTTTGAAGTGTTTAGGCCACTCTTCTTTAAACCAGATGCATTGTTTGTCATCCCAACCACGGATCTTCCACTGCAAGGGAGCAGAGGGAAAAATTTGCAAAGCTTCGGCGCCTATATCCTTGCCACCCTCAATCGCTGTTTTGAGACCGCCAGCGGTCGAAACATGAGCCCCTATATACATGTGGACAATTTAACTGATTTTTCATACAATTGCACCTGCGCTCACAAGGAGGCGACAATGTACCTTTTCATAGACTCATACAGAGATCCAAGAATGGCTCGTCGTCTCGCAGAGACGATTAAACTCTCATCGGTCAATCCTGACAAAGTCCAGATCCTGACTCCAGAGTCACACATGCTCGCACAGGAAACTCTCAGGTTCCGCACCAAATCCGGGGCAACACCGCCGTACCGATTCTATCTGACTTTAGCAACGTATTTGTTGCTTGTTACACGGGCGACAAACGACTGGGCCCATGAAAGACGTCGTAGTCTGATAGTTGGCGGAAGAGCGTCATTGATGGCAATCTGGGAAGAAATCCCCGATGAGTTCATACACAGCTCCTTCGATGATGCCGTGGTTGGGGTCATGGGCAATGTTAGAAATATCGTTGTCTACGATCCGGAATTTTGCGAAGAGATCGCCGCTGGGCACCGCGACGACATCATTGCACAATTTCACCAAGATCAGTTTGAAACCATAACCGGCGAGAGCTTATGGCCGAACCCAGTTTAGTGCCGCCCTTGCGGGCGGCACTTACCTTAATCTTAAAGAATATCACTGAAGTGTTTTTCAATTACCGACCAGTCAAGATTTTCGAAGAATTTATCTATGTATTCCGCCCTCTTAGTTGCAAAATCTAAGTAATAAGCATGCTCGTAGACGTCAAGCGCTACCAAAGGGGAGCAGTCCCAGACCAGAAAGGTATTTTGAGCATCCCCGATGAGGTTGAAAAGTTTCTCCATTTTCCAGTCCCAAGCTAACCAGGCCCAACCGCGAGCAGCCATACCTGTTGCTTTCAGATCTTTCTGCCAACTCTCAAGCGAACCAAAATCTTTTTTTATTTGTTCTAACAACTTACCCGAAGGCTGACCACCCTTTCCGCCAAGGTGTCCGAAGTAAATCTCGTGATTCTTAACTCCCCCCAATGCAAAGGTGAGGTCAACCTTAAGCGACCGGATATCGCTAAAAGTTTGATTGGCAGACTCTAGATCAACTGACCTTAGCTTCTCAGTAATCTCATTATATTTTTTAACGTAACCTTCGTAGAGCTTGTAGTGCTCCGTCATGGTTTTTTCGCTAATACCATTCAATACCCTGATACTTTCAAACTTTTTTGCTTCGTACATTTACCTCCATTTGTGTTGACTTTTACTTAGTATTAAGCTAGAATCATCGTTAACGCAACCTTACAGTTGCAAGCCACGCTCATTACAGGGCAAGGAGAAATCGAATGCCTGGAACTATGCGACAATGCTACGCCTGCAGTGAACTGGGAAACTGTCCTGGTTGCGGATTAATGTCGGATGAACCGGAACCTATGCCTGGCTTCCTACCTGTGGTTAGGCTCAACTCTAAATTGCTTTTGCTACAACGGCAATTTTTTTTATTTCTGTGTCTGTAGTCTGTCGCCCTAAACTTATCCTAACTGTCTTATGAATTTGTTCACTGGTGAGGCCAATTGATCGTAGGACATAAGACTCCACTATAGTTTTAGCGCTACAAGCCGACCCAGATGAGACGGCAATCCCATGAGTATCAAAGGCTTCAACAAGATTTGTCGCTTTCGAGTTATTCAACATGACAGATAGGTGGTTGGGTAAACGAATAGTATCTACGCAATTAACCTGGACTCCGGGAAGCTTAACTAATTCCTTCTCAAGATTATCTCGAAGAGCACTAATCCTTTTACTGTCTTTGGTCTGTTGTTCAGTAGCAATCTTACAAGATTTCGCCAAACCAACAATTCCTGGTACATTTTCCGTACCACTTCGAAGAGACTTTTGTTGGCTACCCCCATAAAAAATTGGAAAGATGCTTATGCCCTCTCTGACATAGAGAACAGCAATTCCTTTCGGTCCGTACATTTTTGAACCGTTAATTGTTAGTAGATCTACCCCAAGTGTCTTGACGTTGAGATCTAGATAGGCGGCTGCTTGACAAGCATCGGTGTGGAAGAGGGCACCTTTTTTATTAGATATCCTGGCAAGTTTAGCGATGTCCTGTACAACGCCGATCTCTGAATTTGCTAAATGGATAGTCACTAGAACAGTTTCTTTTTTAATTGCGTTTTCGAGTAACTTGGCGTCAATTAAACCATCACTTTTCACGGGTAGGTAAGTTACTTCCCATCCATCTTTTTCTAAGGCACGACAAGCATTGAGGATACTTGGGTGTTCAATAACACTAGTAACAATGTGTCGGCCACGATCTTTATTAGCTTTTGCTACCCCGAGGATGGCTAAATTGTTGCTTTCTGTTCCACAGCTTGTATAAACTATCTCTCCCTCTTTTGTGTTGAGGAATTTCGCTATAGTCTTCGTTGCGTTATTCACGGCGTCACTTGTAACACGCCCAAAAGAATGGATACTCGAGGGATTGCCAAAAAAATCCGTTTGGTACGGTTTCATCGCCTCTATAACACGAGGGTCTACTGGTGTAGCGGCGGCGTAGTCTGCATAAACGTAGTTACTCATGGCCAATATTTTACCAGACTTTCTCTACGTAGTTAACACTGCTTGCGCTAAACACAAAGTCCGCTACGATGAGCGCAGATCTCGTAACTTAGTACATACAAGGAAGGACAATGCATTACTCTCAGCAATTTAGTGGCAATGACTATGCGTCAAGCAAGGTCAGAAATTCAGGTGCTGTTCTTACTGGTCACTTCGGAATAGAAGAAGACCCGGAGATGCACTCTGAATTTTACATCGATAAAGCGACTCTGTTCTCCGAGCCACAGACCGTGTTCTCGCTCGGTCGTCAGCTCAAAGACCGTTTACTGAACCCCGATGACATCGAAGTAATCGTCGCCCCACCACCATTTGGACTGTTTGTCGCTCTCCCGCTTGGAATTGAGATGAGCTGCCGGGTCGTGCATATAGATGAGCACCAAAACAAACTTTTCGTTCGTCGGGGATCACGAAGACTTATTGATGGCCGCAAGGTTCTAGCAGTTGACTCTATCTCGATTAGCGGCGGGAAATTGCAAACTGTTAGCAAACTCATCGAGACGTTGGGCGGAGAAGTCGTTGAACGGGCGGTATTGATTGATCGTGGCGCTAGCCACCCAGCATATGCCACAATGAATAACCGACCGACGTCTCTACTACGAGCCAACCTGCGTATCCTCCCGCGCAGTGAATGCCCGGGCTGTATCGCCGGAATTAAGCTAAGCAATGAGTTTGGCTTTGCTTCCAAAAGACACGGCATGATGGTGGAGGATTCGTTATGAGGACACCTCCGCTAAGTCCCGACCCCCTGTGTTTGACTCACGATCACAGGGGAACTTCTTTATTAAATACTTTCTGTCGATAGCACTGCAACTGTAGTTTTATCATGAAGCAGATTCTGAAAACGGTTTGCTTCTGCAACTGATCCCAAAATCTTGCCATAATGCATCGGGATTGCCAGATCTGGTTCTATCAGCTCGGTTGCCTTGATCGCCTCGTCAAGTGTCATTACAAATGTCCCGGAAATTGGTAGAAATGCTACATCAATTTTCTTAACCTCTTCCATTTCTGGTACTAGGTCCGTATCTCCGGCATGGTAGAAACGCAGATTCTTAGATCCTTCGATAGGAATCTCAACAACAAAACCCACTCCTCCCAATTCTTTAGGATGGAAAACTTCATTAGGGGTACGGAATTTATCTACATTGTAAGCAGGGATTGCCCAGTAGGTAATCTTGCCAATCGTAATTTTGTCTGGACCGGTATAGATATCAAGCTGATTAGCAAATTCTTGTAACTCACCGTGACAGCATTGTGGTGCGATTATTCTTGACTTTGGTCCGAGTAACTTTCGGATTGACGAAACATCACAGTGATCAAAGTGGGAATGAGAAACAAAAACAAAGTCGACTGGAGTAACTTCGCCCGTAAGATCGTAGGGATCGAACGCAAAACTTACCTGTGGTTCGCTAATGTCAATCCGGAATCCGTCGTGCCCCAATGCCATGATTGTCGCCCCCTTATACGTAGTTTCTCTCATTACTTTCCCGCTAGAATAGCTAATTCAACTAAGCGACATGAGTAGCCGTATTCATTATCATACCAGGCGACAACCTTAACCATATCTCCGTCTATTACTTTAGTAAGTGCGGAATCAACAATTGCGGAAGCTGGATTGCCTATAATGTCATGAGATACTAATGGCGCTTCTGTATATTCTAAGATTCCTTTGAAACGTGGCTCAGCACTAGCACTCTTAAGAACCTCATTTACTTCCTCGACTGTGGTTTTCTTTTTGACAATAAAGGTAATGTCCGAAAGTGAGCCGACTGGGGTGGGGACACGGATTGCTAGGCCATCAAACAAACCCTTCAATTCTGGAATAACTTCAGCTGTGGAGATAGCCGCTCCAGTAGTGGTCGGAACAATGTTTTCCGCCGCACTGCGAGCGCGACGTAAATCTTTGTGCGGACCGTCTTGCAGATTTTGATCGGCCGTATAGGAGTGGATTGTCGTCATCATTGCCTTGAGAATACCGAATTCGCGGTTTATCACGGAGACGACTGGAGTAATGCAGTTGGTAGTGCAGGAAGCATTAGAGATGACAGGGTCGTCAGACTTTATATCACCTTCATTAACAGAAATGATGTGCGTCGACATCGAGCCTTTCGGTGGGGCGGAAATAATAACTCTTTTAGCCCCGGCCTGAATATGTGCCATTGCCGTTTCTTTCTCTGTGAAACGGCCCGTACACTCAAGAACGACGTCAACGCCTAACTTATCCCATGGTAATTTTGTTGGATCTTTTTCGGCAAAAGTTGGGACTTTCTCACCATTGATAATTAAGCTCTCTCCACTTGGGTCAGCCGAAATCTCCCCTTTCCAAATTCCGTAATTAGAGTCGTATTTAAATAAATGAGCTAAGGTAGCGTCGTCAGTTAAATCGTTTATTGCGACCAATCTCGCATTTTTTTCAAGTAAGATTTTTGCCGAAGTTCGCCCGATTCGCCCAAAACCATTTATTGCGATATTCATATCTTCACCATACCACGCCTGGAAATTACCCGCAAAACCCTTGACTTCCTCGGAGTAACGTGGTAAAATCCCGACATAACGTTTGGGTATGATGAATACCAACCCCAAACTTGTTGGAGAGAAAAATGAAGATGAAGCGCCGCGTGAATCGAGTACGCAGGGACATAGCTGCCCTTGTCCTGTGTCTGCTCGGGATATGGTGGCTCCCGATGTCATTACACCTATGGGGAATAGGCTACTGTACCCTTTCGGGTGTAGTGGGACTGATGGTGTTTTTGTGGCTTACGGCAGGCTCGGAGTGAAACTTTCCGGCGATTAGTGGCCCACTTTACCGAAGACCCCCGAGCGCAAGCGCGCCCGGGGGCTTTTCATACCCCACCTCCCTAACCTTACCCGCACCCCAGGGGTTGCGATTATGGTTTAGGAATGTATAAACTTCAAATGTGTTTTGTCATTGACGGGCAAATTTTAAGTTACTATGGTGAGTGAAATGCTAGAAAAAGACGATCTAAAGCAAATAGGGACAGTTGTCGAGGTAATCGTTTCCCGAAAATTGGTTCCGATCGAAAAAAGCCTGAAGCTTCTTGAGAAGCATGCCCGTAAAACAGATAGGGACATCAACATGATCATCCGAACTTTTGATAGTGAATGCTTGGGACTAAAAGAACGCGTTGAGCGATTGGAAGATAAAGTCGGGATCAAAAACTAGGCCTTGTTATTACTGCCAAATAGGCGGATGTGTTTAATTACCTCGTCGCGTATTTCGTCGCGCGATGGTTTCATCTCCTCACGTGGGTCATAGACATCCGGGTCTTTAAGTGTTCGACGAAGTTCGCGGGTGAAAGCCAGCCGCAGGTCAGTATCGATATTGATTTTGCAGACACCCAGGCTTATCGCCTCGCGGAGAACTTTTTCGTCAGTCCCCGAGGCGCCATGCAAAACCAGCGGCACATCAACCGCCTTATTGATTTCGGCTAGTAGCTCTAAATCTAACTTTTCGTGTGGCAGGGGTTTACCATGGGTGGAGCCGATCGAGACGGCGAAACAATCGACATCAGTTTCCTTCACGAATTGGGCTGCTCGGCGCGGTTCGGTAAAATGGCCTCGGTTACCATCAACATAATCTTCTCGCCCACCGATCTGATCCTCCTCGGCTTCAACAGTAATCTTGCGGTGATGTGCCCGGGTAGTGAAAGTTTTTACAAACGGGATTCTTTCGTTTTTCCCCATCTTTGAGACATCTAGCATTACCGAGCTAAACCCTACGTCAGCTGCTTTTTGTACTAATTCAAAATTTCTTCCGTGATCGAAATGTATACAAACAGGTATCTTGGCTCCATCTGCCAAAGTTTTGGCAATCGCAAATGCCAAATCCAACCCCATATAATCAATTGTTTTCTCACTAATTTGTAAGATTATTGGTGATTTTTCCTGTTCTCCCGCCTCTATTATTGCCATTGCTGATTCCAGGGTTGTCATATTAAAGCCACCAATAGCATATTTTTCCCGGTCAGCCTTAGCTAACATATTGCTTAAGTTAACTAGCATTTTTTCTCCTCACTACTCTTTCGACAGCGTGAACAATATCGCTAACACCTAAATGGTAATGTTCCATTAGTTCATCTGGTTTCCCAGATTCGCCAAAAGTATCTAATACCCCAATTCGTTCTATTGGTACGGGATAATGATCAGCAAGAACTTCGGTAACAGCCGATCCTAATCCCCCGATTATCTGATGCTCTTCGGCAGTTACTATCGCATTGGTTTCTTTAGCAACGTCAATAATTGCTTTTGCGTCAATCGGTTTAACGGTGTGCATATTCAATACACCAACAGATACTTTACCCTCTAACTCCTTGGCAGCCATCATCGAGCGGTAAACCATTTGACCGTTAGCAATAATCGTTACGTCGTCTCCAGCTCTAATAGGCAATGCTTTGCCTAACTCAAATGGCGTCTCCTCTTTGGTAATAACAGGTGTTTTTTCCCTTCCAAAACGGATATAGCACGGGCCAATATGTTTTGAGATGGCAATAGTTGCCTTTTTAGCTTCGACTGAATCAGTAGGAACAACTACTAGCATATTTGGAAGTACTCTTGTTATAGCCACATCTTCTAACGCCTGGTGTGTTGCTCCATCTGGCCCGACGGAAATTCCGGCATGAGCACCGACAATTTTAACATTGGCTTTTGAATAACATATACTAACCCTCGTTTGATCCCAGTTTCGACCGGGTGAAAATACAGCATAAGACGAAGTGAATGGTATCTTGCCACTCAGAGCCAGACCAGCAGCAACGCCAGCCATATTCTGCTCAGCCACGCCCATTTCAAAATATCGTTCAGGATAGGCCTCGGCAAAAGCCTGTACCCGGATACTTTCGACTAAATCACCACAGAGTGCCACGACGTTTGGGTTACTCTTGCCAAGCTCGAGCAGACCCTGCCCAAACCCATCCCTAGGAGCGATTTGTTCGAAACTCTCGTGATGTAATGGAACTAAAAACTTACTCATGCTCACTTGTAATCTTGCCTCGCAAGGTTCTTAACTCTTTTAGTGCAAGTTTAGCTTCGTCGCTTTTAGGTGGTTTACCGTGCCAATGGTAATCATTTTCCATGAAGTCAACGCCTTTACCCGGAATTGTATGGGCAATAATAACAGTTGGTTTTTCAAAAACAGCCTTGGCGTGACGGAAAGCTGCGATGATATCTTCAAAATTATGCCCATCAATTTCTAGAACGTGCCAATTGAAAGAACGGTACTTATCAGCCAGGGGCTCAAGTGGCATAACATCCTCTGTAAAACCGTCAATTTGAATATTATTGCGATCAATCACGGTGGTTAAATTATGGAGTTCATTTTTACCGGCAAACATTATCGCCTCCCACGTTTGACCTTCGTCGTGTTCGCCATCAGACAAAACAGCATATGTTCGCCACTTTTTGTTGTCGAGTTTTGCCGTTAAAGCCATACCGATTGCCTGGCTCAATCCCTGTCCTAAAGGACCGGAGGAATTTTCTATTCCAGGTAGTGCTAAATTGTGAGGATGGCCGTGAAGACGAGTGCCAAACTTTCGTAACGTCATTAACTCTTCAACCGGGAAATACCCTCGATGAGCCAAGCTTGCATAGAGAACTGGGCAGATATGGCCACATGACAGCACCAACCTATCCCGATCGGACCAGTCGGGTTTCTTTGGATCGATATTTAGAATTTCAAAATAGAGGGCCGTGAAGATATCTGCCATTCCAAGTGGACCAGCTGAGTGACCCGACCCAGCCTCAAGTAACATTTTAATTATGTCCTGACGGATTAAATTGGCTTGTAATTCTAGTCGTTTCGTTGTCATTCTACTGCTCTTTCTAAGAGGTTATAGTAATTTTCCTTCCAGTCACCGTGTTCGTAGATGGCGGAAGTAGCAATAACAAAATCTGCTCCAGCTTGTTTCAATTCGTTTATATTGTCCAGATTTACTCCTCCATCAACTGTGATCGTTAAACGATAAGGTTGTTTGTTGAGATACGACACCGCAAGATTAGTGTTTGGCAACTGTTCTTGGCCAGTCTTACCTGGATGGATACCCATCACCTGAATGTACGGACTAACAGAAAAGAATCGTCGTAAGGTTGTGAGATCAGTTTCCGGACTAACGGCGAAACCAAGAAGAGTATCGTTAACTCGCGCTTCGGTAACCAATTCGTCTAAGTCAAAATGAGATTCAACGTGAATTATTGCTCGGGTGACACCTCTTGATTTTGCTTTTGAGAGGTACGGCAATGGATTATCTACCATAAAGTGGGCCTCACAGTACTCAATATCAATCATCGGCCAATCTTCAACAGGCAAAGAATTACCTTCAACAAAATCAGGATCGACTATATCAACATGAAGCGAGTTGCCTACTTGCCTGGCAAATTCAACGTGTTTGGTAAATTCTTCTTTAGTTGTTACTAAACACGCAGGTATAACAAAGTTCTTAGACTTCATGAGTCGATCTGTTTAATGCGGCGTTTATGACGATCAGCATGACTAAAACTAGTAGATAAGAATGCCGATACTATCTCCCAAGCTGTTTCGACTCCTATAAAACGCGCTGGTAGAGAAATAACATTAACGTCATTATCTTCGCGAGCCTCAACTGCTACTCGTGCGTTCCATAGAACAGCCGCCCTAATACCCTTAAAGCGATTAGCGACAATCGCCATCCCTTCACCAGAACCACAAATTAAGATCCCCTTGCCGTCGTGCTTTAGTACGGCTTTAGAAAGTTGCTTGGCTACACCTGGATAGTCATCCGGTTCTCTAGAGAAAGTTCCAAAATCTTCAAAAGCAATTTTTCGCTCTGCTAATTTATGGCAAATCTTCTCTTTTAGCTCGAATCCAGCATGGTCAGCGGCAATGAATATCATCCGCTCATCCTACTTTTCTACAACATTCACTGGATCACCAGAAACCATACCCTCGATATTTTCAACCGTGGTACTGAGAATATTACTCATCGACTCCTTGCTATTGAAAGCGTTGTGCGGTGTTAATAGCACGTGTGGATGGCGCATCAAAGCGTGATCGGCCATCGCCATTTGGTAGTCCTTAAGTTTGAAATATGGTGAGAAAAACTCTTTTTCTTCCTTAAGCAACCCTTCGTCTTCTAAAACGTCTATACCAGCCTGACTAACCGTGCCGTCATCCAGAGCCGCAAGAAGTGCGTCAGCATCAATCAAACCCCCACGGGCGGTATTGAGAATAACAACACCTTTTTTCATTAATTTGAATTGTTCGGTTGAAAGCATATGTTTGTTTTCTGGGGTCAGGGGTACATGAATGGTGATCACGTCAGCCCTACCAAGCAATTCCGGTAGTGGCATATATTCCATACCAAATTTTTCTGTTAATTCGGTGTTGGGATGCGGATCGAAACCAATCAGTTTCATACCTAACCCATGGGCAATTTGTGCCACATGCGCCCCAATCTTCCCCGTTCCGACTATCCCAAGAGTTTTGCCAAGTAAATCCCAACCGGACAACCCAGTATACTCGTAGATGCCTTCTCTAGTACGTTCAACAGATTCAAAAATTTTACGTGACATTGCTAGTAACAGTGCCGCGGTATGTTCAGCGACGGTATTAGGTCCGTAAGCCGGAACGTTACTTACAACAATGCTACGACTAGCAGCTTCTCCGAGATCAATATGATCAACGCCGACCGACATCGTGGCAATACCTTTAACTTTACGTAGGTGGGTTAGAACTTGGTGCGAGAGATCAGAGTATATAAAAGAAACTATGTAGTCGGCCTGGGCGGCTTCATGCATGTTGTCGTAAGTTAATCTATGGTTAAAAAACTCTAATTCAACCTTATGTTGAAGTTTATCTTTAAGAAATTCCTGCTCCCACGGCTCTACTTCAAAACAAACTACCTTCTTCCCCTCCATAGCATTACATTAAACTAAAATCTAAACGAGAAGAAGCGTGATCGATGGCAACTCTGCCAAACAAACACGCTTCTTGGGTTCAGAGGAGGGAAACCCTTCTCTTCTTCTTTGACGCATTCCTGGCCTCCATGCATTGGTAGGGTTCGAGAAACTCGACAGTCAAGTTGCCGTCGTAGTGAAACGAACCGATTTCGACTGGTTCCTCTTCCACGATCAAGTAGCCGTTGAATACTGGCAGTGCCGCGTATTCAGGCCCTTCGGGATCAAGGAAGATTCGGGTCCTTAACGGATCTCGACCTAGTCGGCGACAAAGTGCCTCAAACTCGGTCGGATGGATCTCATTACGCAAATCTGCGCAAACCCGATGGATGATGACAGCCCCATTCTTACCCACGGTATTCTTAAGATCCGTGAGATCTAGACCGTCAGGACTACTGAATGGAACCATTGGAGCAAGATTGAAATCGCCTTCTAGCGCGAAATTGGCTATCCAACGACCAATCCTCTCCGTGTTGACTTGACCCAAGAGCAGTGTACCCTTGAGTGAGACCGTCCCAAGTGGGGGGTCTTTCATTTCTGACCTCCGAGCTCTTATTAAAGAGCAGCACGTACCGAAGTACGTTCCAAGTTTACGCCAGAGAGCAGAAGTTGTAAAGTAGCAGAGCTACAATTTGCGGGTGTGGTTCAATGGCAGAATATAACCTTCCCAAGGTTGAGACGAGGGTTCGATTCCCTTCACCCGCTCAAAATGAAAAAATGTGAAGTTTGTGAAGTTCTAAAAGTAGATCTGAATGTCATTTTTGATTCCAAATATTGGAGAGTATCGCTTGATGCTAGCGATCAGTATTACCCAGGACGATCATTCGTAACCGCCAAGCGTCATGTTGGAGATCTAGCTGAGTTAAGTAACGAAGAATGGCTCGATCTACGAGAGGTAATATCTAGTTTCGAATCGGCAGTACGGTCGGGACTTG